>NZ_JBEXQW010000040.1:0-84123 GCF_040612775.1 Streptomyces sp. NPDC006339 | reverse complement strand
AAGAACGTCGTCAACTCGATCAACATGTTCGGGATCATCGCCGTCGTCGGTGCCCTCGCCGTCTCGCTCGGCGTGTGGGCCTGGGGCCACCACACCGGTGGTCACCAGGCCGAGGCCAACGGCAAGAAGGGCGCGGTCGTTGCGGCCGGCGCCGCCCTCGGCCTCGGCGCCGCCAACGGGATCGTGAGCTTCTTCTCGGCCCTCGGGTCGCAGGTCCAGTGATGCCGAAACGATTCCCCTCCCTTTCGCTGTCCTCGTACGGCGCCGGTTTGTCCGCCAACCGGCGCATCGCGATCGTCGCCTCCGTCGTCGCCGTTCTGCTGGCTGTCGCCACGGTCGTCGCCTGGCTGTCCGGCGGCAACAACGGCCACCAGACCCCGGACACCGCCGCTGCGGCCCCGGCGCCGAGCGCGTCCTCCTCCGAGGCCGCCCCGAAGCCCGCGGCCGGATCCGGGTCCGTTCCCCATCCTCCGCGGATCGCCGAGCCGGTCGCCTACGCCAAGGCCGCGGCCCAGATGCTGTGGTCCTACGACACCCGCACCACCAGCCGCGACCAGCAACTCGCCGGGATGCGGGCGTGGATGACCAGCGAGACTAAGTACGCCGACTGGGCCTCCGTCGTCGGGCAGGTGCCCGATCCGGTGCTGTGGTCGCGGATGGCCGACCAGGACCAGCACGCCACCGGAACGGCCCTCGAAGGCCACTACCCCGGCGCGTTCAAGCAGGCCCTGACCGAGGACCCCGCCGCGATCACGAAGGCGTACATCTACGTCGTCACCGTCAACGGCAAGCAGCAGATCGCCTGGAAGAACGCCGGCGCCGGCGCCGAGCAGCGTGCCGTGACCCTGGCCGTGCAGTGCCGCCCCAGCCACGACTGCTCTCTCGCCGCCATCGCTCCGAACGTCACGCAGTGACCCGCGCCTGACACAAGAAAGGAGGAGTAACTCCTCGTGGGTTTCTGTGACTTCCCCCTTGCGGACAAACTGTGCGCCGTCGGCGACGCGGTGGACTTCGCCTCCAACCCCGGCAAGGCGATCGGCGACTGGATGGCGAAGTCGGCAGGCGAGCTCGCCGCCGCTGCCGCCGACCTGGCCGCCGAGGCCGTCGACACCACCACCAAGGTGGACCTGAACGCCGGATGGTTCCGCGACAACTACGAGACGCTGCTGCCGCTGGGCCTGGTCCTGCTGGTCGCCACGTTCTGCGCGCAGCTGGTCCGGGCCGCCGTCCGCCGCGACGGACAAGCCCTGACCCAGGCGTTCACCGGCACCATGGGCGGCGTCCTGTTCGCCTTCTGCGCCATCGCCTTCACCACGGTCGCCGTCGAAGTCGTCGACGCGATCTCCGACGGCCTGTTCAAGACCGCGCAGCTGGACATCGCCTCAGCTGTGCGGCGCATCGTGAAGGTCAACCAGATCGGCGCCCTCGCCGGACTGGGCTGGCTCGTACCGGTCGTCGCCGGCCTCGGTGCCGCGATCGGCGCGATCCTCTACTGGTGCGTCATGATGGTCCGCAAGGTGGGCATCCTGGTCATGGTCACCTTGGCGATCTTCGCGTCCGCCGGAGGCGGCTGGGAGGTCGCTCGGCGCTGGCGCCGGGGCTGGATCGAGGCCACCGCCACCCTCGTGGTCAGCAAGCTGCTGATGACCGTGATCTTCGTGCTCGGCATCGCCGCCATGGGCCGGACGGAGGCCAAGGACGGTGTGGCCGCCCTCGCCGACGTCATGGCCGGCATCGTCATCATGGTTCTCGTACTGCTGTGCCCGTACGCCGTCTTCAAGTTCGTGCACTGGGCGGCCGAGGGCACGGACGGCGAGTCCATCCACCGGGCCGGCGGCGCCGGAGCCCAGATCGCCAAGGCACATGCCGAGAAGGCCGCCCGGAAGGCCGCCGCAGCGGCGGTCACCGCCGGAACCGGTGGTGCGGCAGCCGGAGCGAGCGCTGCTCCGCAGGGCCCGTCCGCGGCTGGTGGCGGTGGTTTCCCCGGCGACATCGCCTCCCACCCGACCGGCGCAGGTGGAGAAGGCAGGGAAGGCTCGCCGAGCGGCGGAACGGGCGTCTCGCCCGGTGGTGATGCCATCAAGTCCGGTCTGGAGAAGGCCGTGCAGCCCGCGCCGACGAGCGTGTCCGCCGACACCAGCGGCCAGGTGGGCGGAAGCCCTGGGCAGGGCGGTTCCGGAACGAACCCCGCGTCCGGCCAGGGTGGCGGATGGCAGTCCACTCCGCCGACCACGACCCCACCGCCGCAGGGCGTATCCCCGTCCTCCGGCTCGCAGAACGCCACGTTCAGCGGACCGGCTTCGCCTCCGCCTCCTCCGGCCGGCTTCTGATCCTCTGCCCGACTACCGGGGGCGGGACGTGCACGTCACCTCCCGCCCCCGGGTTCCGCCCGCGTCCACAGGACCCGTCCCTTGACTGATCTTTCCGTCGCCCCGGTCACGGTGAAGTTCCCGCACCGGTCCCGCCGGGGCATCCTCCTCGGCCTCTCCCTGCCCCAACTGGTCCTCGTCTCCGCCACCCTGGCCCTGCTGCTGATGACGGTGGTCTCCACCGGGCTGCTCGGTGCCGTCGCCCTGATTCCCCTGTGGGCGGCCTCCGGTGCGCTTGTCGCGATCCGCCGGCACGGCCGCTCCCTCATCGACTGGATGCCGATCGTCGCTCGCCACGCGCACCGCCGCCGCACCGGCCAGACTCTCTGGCTCGCCCGTCCCGTCACCCGCCCCCGGCAGGACGGCGTCCTGCACCTGCCCGGCAGCGCCGCCTCCCTCAAGGTGGTCACCCCCGGCGACTCCGCCAACGGCGCCGCGGCCGTGCACGACCCCCACCAGCAGACGCTGACCGCCATCGCCCGGGTCACCTCCCGCGCTTTCGCCCTCCTCGACCCCGCCACCCAGAACCACAACGTGACCAGCTGGGGACGCGCGCTGGCGAGCATCGCCCGCAGCGGGCACATCGCCACCGTGCAGGTCCTGGAACGCACCGTCCCCGACAGCGGCGACACCCTCACCCGCCACTGGACCCAGAACGGACAGCCCCAGGCCCCGGTCGCAGGCCAGATCTACTCCGAGCTGGTCACCTCCGCCGGCCCCGCCGCAGCCCCGCACGAGACCTACCTCGCCATCTCCCTCGACCTCAAGGCCGCCAAGCGGCTCATCGCTCAGGCCGGCGGAGGCTTGCCCGGAGCGTTCACCGTCATGGAGCAGACCACCGCCTCCATCGCCCAGGCCGCCCGCACCGCCGGCCTCCAGGTGACCGGATGGCTCAGCTCGCGCGAGATCGCCGCCGTCATCCGCACCGCCTACGACCCGAAGGCCCTCGGCGCACTCCAGCAGTGGTCCGAGACCGGCCGCGCCGAGGCCGACCCGGCCGCCGCCGGACCCGTCGTCCAGGTCGAGGAGTACGACCGGATCGCCACCGACAGCGCACGCCATGCGACGTACTGGGTGGAGAACTGGCCGCGCACCGAGATCGGGGCCGGATTCCTGCACGGGCTGATGTTCACGGCCGGCGTGCGGCGCAGCCTCTCCCTCATATACGTGCCGCAGGGGCTCGAGTCCGCGCTGCGGGACGTCCAGCGGAAGAAGGCCGCGATCATCGCCGACGCCAACGAACGCGCCCGCCGGGGACAGGTCGACAGCGAGGAAGACTCCGTCGAGTACGCCGACGTCAAAACCCGCGAACGCCAGCTCATCGCCGGTCACGCCGACGTGGCGCTCACGGGTCTGATCACCGTCACCGCCGAGACCGACGCCCTCCTGGACGCCGCCTGCGCGCAGATCGAAACCCACGCCGTCACCTCGGGCGTCGACCTGCGCCGGCTCAACTACCAGCAGCCGGACGCCTTCGCCCTCAGCGCGCTCCCGCTCGCCCGGACCGCCCTGTGACCCAGACCCGCCCCCGGCCCTGCTGGCCCCCTCCGATCGTCTGCGGCGGAACCCCCGTCGCCACCCCTGCCTCCCGGCAGGAAGGACCACCACCTTTGACCTCCCCCGCCCACCCGGCCGACGCCCACCCCTATCTCCGCGCCGCGAACGCCGGAGTACGCCACCACACCCGCGCGCTGGCACCGTCGGACACGGACCCGCCTCCGCCGGCGGACCGCCTGCACCTCGACGTACTTCACGCCCACCTCACCACCGTGCTCCAGCTCCTCGACCGGCTCGCCGAGACCACCCGGCCACCGCACCCGGCGGCCGGCCGTCACCTGGCCGCCGCTCACACCCACCTGTGGCAGGCCGCCAGCGAAGTCCACGCCGCCTTCCACCTGCTGCCCAGCAGCACGACGGCGGGCACCGAGGCGAGCACGTGCCGTCCGGAGCGGCTGCCCGAGGGACCGCCCGTGCTGACCATCTGCCAGCGCCACCTCGCCGCCGGCCACGTCGTCCGGCGCAAGACCACCCCCACCGACCTCCGCGCGCACACCACGGCCTGCGCGCGATGAGCACGACCCGCAGAAACGAGGGCCTCCGATGAGTCACCGGCCCGCCCGCCGCGCCCGCCGCGCCTCCGCGTCTCCCCTGTTCACCCCCCACGGCACCGACCGGGCCAGCCGAAAGGCCGCTCGCCGGCAGCTCGCCGAAGCCGCCGCCAAGGCCCGCGCGGAAGCCAGCGCCCACCAAACCGAGACCACATCGGCCGACCACGAGACACCGGCCCCGCTCTACCCTCCAGGCGGACGCCCCGGCCCCGCCTCCGCCCGCCACAACCGGCTCAGACTCCCCGCCCACCGCATGACCACCGCCGTGGCCGCCGGCGCGTATCCGTTCCTCGCCGAAGGCGGCCTCGGCCCAGAAGGCATCTACATCGGGCGCGACGTCCACGCCGAGGCGTCCTTCGTCTTCGACCCGTTCGCCCTGTACGGCAAGGTCGAGGGCTTCACCAACCCGAACCTCCTCCTGGCCGGCGTCATCGGCCAGGGCAAGAGCGCGCTGGCCAAGTCCTTCGCGCTGCGCTCGATCGCCTTCGGGTACCGCGTCTACGTCCCGTGTGACCCGAAGGGCGAGTGGACACCGGTGGCGGAAGCCCTCGGCGGACGATCCGTGGCCCTCGGGCCCGGACTGCCCGGCCGGCTGAACCCGCTCGACGCGGCCCCGCGCCCCGCGGGCGTCTCGGAGGCCGACTGGGTCGGCGAGATCCGCAAGCGGCGCCTGCTCCTGCTGGGCTCCCTCGCCCGGACCGTCCTGGGCCGGGACCTGATGCCCATGGAGCACACCGCCCTGGACATCGCCTTGGACGCCGTCGTCAGCCACGCTGCCGCCACCGGCCGCACCCCGCTCCTGGGCGACATCGCCGCGACCCTCAACGATCCCCGGGCGCTCGACGAGGCCGCCGGGATCATGTCGGGACAGCTCGGCGACGCGGCCCGAGACCTGGCCCACGCGATGAGGCGCCTGGTCCACGGTGACCTCGCCGGGATGTTCGACGCCCCCTCCACCGTCGCTTTCGACCCGAACGCGCCGATGCTCACCATCGACCTCTCCCGGCTCGGCGGCTCCGGAGACGACACGGCCCTCGTCCTGGCCATGACCTGTGCGTCCGCCTGGATGGAGTCCGCCCTCTCTGACCCGAACGGCGGTCGGCGCTGGATCGTGTACGACGAGGCATGGCGCCTGATGAGGCACGTCGGCCTGCTGCAGCGGATGCAGGCCCAGTGGAAGCTCTCCCGCGGCCTTGGCATCGCCAACCTCCTGGTGATCCACCGCCTGTCCGACCTGCTCACCGCCGGCGACGCCGGATCACAGGGCCGCGCTCTCGCCGAGGGCCTCCTCGCTGACTGCTCCACCCGCATCATCTACCGGCAGGAGAACGACCAGCTCCAGGCCGCGGCCTCCCTGCTCGGCCTCACCTCGGTCGAGATGGACGCCATCGCGCACCTGAACCGCGGCCGTGGCCTGTGGAAGGTCGCCGGACGATCATTCATCGTTCAACATCTTTTGCACGGTCACGAGCTGGCGCTCTTCGACACCGACGCCCGAATGCACTGAAAGGCCAACGGGACCCTCCATGCCTGATATCAGCCATCCCGTCTACTTCATCCGGCTCGCGCGAAGTATCGACAGGACCCTCAACGACCTCCCCGATGCCGAGCACCTGCGTCAGGGCGACGACATCAGTCCGGCCATCGAGAGCATGGTCGGCGACATCGCCCACTACTTGATCGAGATCAGCGAAGAGCTGGCCACCAGCAGCCGCCACGAAGCCGAGATCCCGTCGGCGCACGGCCACGCCGAACGCTCCGGCACCGCAGCCCTCACCCGGTGTGCGGCCCCTCTCGGCACCGCCCTCGCCCATCTCGGTCAGGTCATCGAGCGTCTCGGCTTCCTCCACGAGAACATCCGGCACTCCTCCACCAAGCGCACCCCCGCTCCGGACGACGTCCGGCATGTCCTCCAAGAGCATCTTGACCACACCGGCACCGCCCTGCGGACGGCCGCCCAGAACCTTCGTGGTCACGCCGCGCAGCTCTCGCAGGCACCTTTGGTCAGCACCACGACCGCACCGGCCCACCCTGTGGCACCTCCCGCTGCGGCAAGCCCGCCGCGAGGACGCTGACCAGCGCCCATACCCCGCACAGGAGAGAGGTACATGAATCGCGACATCCAGGGCGAGCTGATACCGCGAGGTGACACGCTCCGCCTGATCGGTTCGCTCGACAATCTGAAGACCGCGTTTCTCGACGCCGCCGAACAGTGGCAGCTGCTCGACGACACCGGTGACGTGCCGGCCGAACCGTCGTACACCGAGCTGCTCCAGCACGCCGTCGACGCGCACGACCTCTCCCGCGACGTCGTCCGGCTGGCGGCCGACTTCGCCCGCAGCCCCCACAGTACGAACCGTGCCGGCCGCGCCGTCCTCGCCCACCTCGCGACCGCGGCCACGATGTCGAGCCACGCAGCACCTCACTTCGCCGAGACCGCGGAGACCGCCCTCTCCCTCTCCCGGGCCGCGGGCCCGATCACCAGGCGGTACCGAGGGAACTCGATGGTCATAGACCACGCCACGGCGCGCTCCTACCTGCGGCGCACCTCGGAATCGATCGGCGAAGCGGCCAAGGAACTCCACGCTCACCTCGGCCTCCACCGCTTCTTGCCCGCGCCCGCCCAACGGGCGGTAGCGGCACCGCCGTCGCCCCCACCGGGCGCACGTCACCGTTGACCCGCGCCGAAAACACCTGCGCCGACGTCACCTCGTCAAGGAGACCTCTGAACCGCCCCTCCAACCCCCCCGACGCCGCCTGGACCACCTGCCGGCCCGAGGAGCCGCAGCGGGGTCCCGCCCGCCACACACCTTCACCGCGCAGCGCGTCTACTCTCCGCCGGAGGAGCCATGGACATTGACGGCGGCAACCTCGAAGATGCACATCACACCGGCCGGCTCGCTCCGCTTCCCGACCACCGCCACGTCACCGCCCCCTGGTGGCAGGAGCTGTGGTCCCGCCACTCGCACATCACCACGCCCCTGCGCCAGCGCGGGCTGGAATGCGACATCGAGTACGGCCTCAGCGCCTACATCGTGCGCGTCTCGCTCCCCGACGACAGCCACCTGATCATCGGCCCACCGCAGGAGCCCTCCTCCGACCGCCCGCCGGAGGACCCCGAAGGGTGGATCGTGACCCGCGAGCACCCTGACGACCAAGCGCTGTTCGAGGTGCTCTACGACTCCGGCACTCCTGACCGGCCCGAAGCCGTGCATGGCGGCAGCGTCCCGCCCCTCATTCATGCGATCGACCTGCGGCTGGCCGAACTCGGACTGCTCAATGCCCCCGACACGAGGGCCGCTACGCCCCCGAGGGTGCTTCGTGGGTACGCCCGGAGGGACGCGGCAGCCTTTCTCGCCGAGCATCCGCTCCCGCAGGAGCCCCTGCCGCTCCCGGTCCTGACGCCGTTCCTCTCCGCCCTGGGGGCGGCCGAGACGCCCGCCGAGGTCAGCGCGATCACGCACCACCTGGCCGGGATCACCGCGCCGGTGCTCGACCACATCGCCCGGCACATCGTCGGTGTTGCCCTCTGGCGCGGCCAGGACCACCGGCACACGCCCCAGGCCCAGCGCCTTCTGCGGGAGGCAGCCCAGAGCATCCGCACCGCCATGGAGAAGGTGGCCGAGGCCGACCTGGAGAACCTCCGCGCCGAGTACGCCCCCGTCCCCGCGCCACCGTCCGCCGCCCGGAAACCCACGCCGTCCCTCCCACCGTCTCCGCCCAGCTCGCCGAGGCGCGGCACCTCCCCCAGCCGCTAACCGCTCCTGGAGCGTTCTCCTTGACCACCGGATCCTTCATCGCCCGCCCCCGTGGGTCCAGGCGAGGAACAGCCCGACCGGACGGCCGCCTCCCGCCCGTCACCCCCGAGCCCGGCGCTAGACGCGTCCCCCCTCGTTCTCCAGGGAGCACATGCTCACCTCACGCACGGGTCTCTCCGCTTTCGCCGCTGCCCTGGCCGAGCGGCTGCCCGGCCACTGGACCAGCAAGTATGAGGAACACGACTCCTACAAGCAGCAGTTCGACGCCGTCGAGGGTCTCTGGGACACCGGACACGTCGACTACATCGTCAGCCAGTACGTCCTCAGCCGCCATGCAGTCCTACACCACCCAGACGGACGGCAGCTCTACATCGCCGACCGGCCCCTGTACCGGCACCAGTTCGTCGTGGCACCGCTCGAGCCCTCCGGCCCCCGCGTCAAGCCGCATCACTTCGTCGGCGTCCAGGAGCCGAACGGCATCGCCATCCCCAACCAGCCGGCACGCGCAGCCGCCCGGGTCGTCTTTCGCCTGCTGCCTCGCTACCAGCAAGCCCTGGACACCGTGCTGCGCAACGCGGCCGTCCAGCCCGAACCCCCGCACCGCCCCGGACCGCCGCAGGTGACCGACGTCGTCACCCTGACCTGGTACGAGGACGGCGCACTTGGCACCCCCTACAAGAGCGTCCCCGAGGATGTCCGTACGGCCTTCTACTCCTTCGGGTTCCACTACGACCCGCACCAGGCGGCGTTCCTGTTCGCTCCGGGGTGCGGCCCGCTACGCCTGCCGGCCCTGGTCCACCACCTCGCCCAGAAGGGCATCGGCGTGAACCTCCGCCACACCACCCCACCGACCACCGCGCCCGCACGCCGGCCCGTTCCCGCGCCGACCAACGCCGTTACCACCGCGCGCCACCGGTAGACCGACGCCCGGCACCTCCCCAGCCGCTAACCGTTCCTGGAGCGTTCTCCTTGACCACCGGATCCTTCATCGCCCGCCCCACCGCCACCGGGTACACCGGGGTGTACGTGAGCTTCGACGGCACGCCCGCTTCGAAGCTCCCGCTGCTGGTCACCGCCTTTCAGTACCGCTTCGGCCGTGATCTGGAGGCGATGACCCGGCACCTGGTGGACGACGTCGCCATCGGCTGGGAGGAGCTGGGCAGCGACCTCCTCGACGGAGCACCGCCCGCGATCGTCGCCGCCCTTACCGGCGGACAGCCCTGGCCCAGCCGAACCCTGGACAACCTGATCACCCCGGACGGCTCGCCGCCGACCCGCATCACGGTCACCGAGACGACCGTCGCCAACATGGACGTGGAGTGGGGATACGTCCTGCGCCCTTCCGGCGTCGAGGTGTTCCCCACGATGTACGCCGTGTCCGGCCCCGTCGTCGACTGGGACGCCGACCCTCTCACCGAGTTCGGCAACCCCGCCTCCTGGCCCACCGTCACGCCGGCCCGCTCCCCAGCGCCGTCCACAGCCTCCCCCCTCCCCGCAACGCCGGGCATGTCGCGTACGGCCGCCCGTCGCTGACCGCCCCGCCCCCACTCCGAACACAGGAGCCCTTCGCTGTCCGTCCCGCAGATCACCGTCGTCATCGCCACCCAGCTCCGCCCCGAGCGCCTGCCCTACCTGGAGGAGATGCATGCGAGCCTCGCCCGGCAGACCGCGCCGTGGGAAGCCGTCCTCGTCCTCGACGGGTCCGATCCGCAGCTGCTCCCCAGTTCGGTTGCCGCCGACCCCCGCATCCGGCCCCTCGTACTGCCGCGTCCGGTCGGTGCCGCCTGCGCCCGCAACCTCGGCCTGACCCAGGTCCGTACGGAGTTCGTGAACTGGGCCGATGACGATGACGTTTTCCCCGACTGGAGCCTGGGCCTGCGACTGGAAGCCTTCACCGACCGGCTCGGGTGGGTCGCGGGATACAGCGAAGACTGGCTCCCGGACGGTACGACCCGCCTGTGGAAGTGCCCCACCCCGCCCGGCTACCACGCGGCAGGCGACGTGATCACCTACTGGCCGCGCCCTGAGGACACCATCCCGATCGGGCCAACCACAATCCTCGCCCGCACCCGCCTCGTACGCGCAGCCGGCGGCATGGGCGGACTCGTCCAGGGCGAGGACTACATGGCGGCCGTCGGCACCTCCACCCTCGCACCCGGAGTCCTGCTCCCGGTCCCCGTGTACCGGTACCGGAAGTGGGGCGGGCAGATGACTGCCCAGCGCGAGTACGACCAGCTGGAGGCGGCGGCCCGCAACCACGCCTGGCAGTACGGCCACAGCCTTCGCTCCATCCTGGGCAGCCGCGCGGAACTGGCCCACGGCTGACACGCGGGACGCCCCGTCGCCCAGGCGGGGCACGGGCGTCATCGGCATCACCACGGGCAAGCAGCGCCCGAGCGGGGACGGACTTCCTGCCGGACGAAGGAGGCGTCGGCCGCCTGTCGACAGGCGCCGACGAGGCCGCCGTCGTCGCCCTGATCCGCCGTACGGCCCACCGGCAACGAGCCCCTCCGCCATGCCGGCCTGAGCGCGCCACCGCCACCGGCTCTCGCTGCTCCCACTCCACTGAGCCCTTCGCGCTGCCCGTCCTGCCCATGACAGCCGCTGATCAGCTCCACCACCGACCCGTGAGGAGAATCCCGCCCCTTTGCAACCCGGCACCCACTTCGCCTTCGGTACCCACAAGGACTACGGCTTCGTCGCCTCCTTCACCGCCTCCCTGCCCGCGCACCTCGCCCACTGGTTCCTGGAGCGAGAGCAGTTCGAGCCCGTCCTCGGGCAACCGCGGCTGTACCGGCTCGTCGAACCCGAGAACGACGGCCCCCGCCGCACCCGCCAGGCCGTCCACGACCTGCGGCGACAGGGCTACACGGTGCACGCCGACATCGCTCTCGACCCCGCCGCATCGGCCGGCCCGCCGCGCCCCGTCCGCCCCAACGGACTGCAGGAGCGGCGCAGCCGACTCGCGCAGGCCGCCGCCGGCCGAACCACGCAGCGCACAGCGCCACCCACCACCTCCCCGCCGACCGCCCGGCCGATCCCGCCGAGGCCCACCTACGCGCCCACCGTCCACCTGACGCCCGCAGGCGGCGGGCGATCCCGATGACACCCGGAAGCAGCCTCACCGACGGGGCCCGCAACTTCCGGCTGCGGATGGCGGTCATCGACCGCGAGACCGAGACCGCGCTGGACATGACCCGCGACCGCTACGGACGCACCGTCCACCCGGACGCCGCCGCAGACGTACGTGCCCAGCGCGACAGGGCGGCCGTCGAGGCGTACACCACGTATCTCGCGCCGTGCGCCGAAGCCCTGCTCGATACCGCCCGCCGTGCGCTCGACGAGTTGCCGCCCGCCCGACACCTGGCGGGGTGGCGGACGGTGCTGGACAGCCTGGCCGCCTCCACTGCCGCGATCCGCCGAGTGCTCGACCGACCGACCGCCCCCGCAGGCGAACGCGCCCAGTACAAGGCTCTGTGGCCGCACCTCACCGCCTGGGCGGACCACGGCTTCATCGCCAGTCACCTCGCCGACCTCGACCAGCGCCAGCAGCACAAGGCCCCGCTGACCGGCGAAGAGCAGCAGATGTGGACCGAGCTAGCCCGGGCCGCGCAGAGGCGGGGCGAGCTGCAGCTCACCGAGTCCTGGTACGCCCCGGACGGACAGCCGATCACCCTCGCCTACCTGGTCGAGGACGACGACTCGACGGTGGTCGCGCTGCGAGGCGACCCGGACGCACCGGGCTGGCAGGTGATCGGCCACTACGCCCACGAATACGAAGCCGGACAGAACCTGCCCGCCGCAGTTCCGCCCGGTGTACTGCGGGCCGATGTCTCCGAGTTCAACCGGGCCGCGCCCGCGCCCGAGGTGTCGCTGCAGGAACTCATCCGGGACATCGTCGAGGCCCAGCACGCCGGTGACGCGTCCAACGCGCTCCTCAGCGCCACCCAGCGCGGCTACGACGCGGGGCCGACGGTCCGCCTCCAGGAACTCCTGGAAACCGGCGCCCAGTTCGCCGGTGCGCTGGAGACCGTGCAGGGCCGTCAGATCGCTGCCCGGCTCGCCGCGCTCGGCCGCCAGGTCGAATTCCTCACCCGCGAAGTCGAGGAGGCGGCCGAGGACCTCGGCGCGACCGTCGCCGTCCTGCCGCCCCACCGCACTCCCGTACCGCGCTTCCGCCCCGGCCCTGCCGTGGACACCGCACCGCCCACGCCGCCACCTCGCACCAGCACGCCCGCCCGCCACCGCTGAGGCGTCGCCTCCCCCGAGAGAAAGCCCTTCTTGTCCCCGACCGCACCCCCGGCCCCGGCACCGCGCATCACCTACGGCGCGGTGCTGGGCAGCCCGCACGTCGCCCGCCTGCTCGGCGGCACCCTCGTCGGCCGCCTCCCCAACGGCATGGCGCCCGTCGCCATCGTCCTGTGGGCCACCACGAGCGGCGGCAGCATCGCCTTCGGCGGGCTGCTCAGCGCCCTGTACGGGCTCGCGTCCGCGCTGGCCCAACCGGTCAAGGGGCGCCTCATGGACCGCTACGGCCAGACCACGGTCCATCTTCCGGCCGCCCTGCTCAACTCGGCTCTCCTGGTGGCCCTCCCGCTGGCCGGACCGTACGGCGGACCGGGCCTGGCCACAGCCATCGTCGTCGTCGGCGGCCTGACCACGCCCGCTTTGGAGGCAGGGCTCCGGGCGCTGTGGCCAAGTGTGCTGCCCGACTCGCGGCTGCGGCACGCCGCGCTCGCCCTCGACACCGGCACGCAGGGCCTGCTGTACATCGCCGGCCCCCTCCTCGTCGCCGCGCTCGCCGCTTCGTACCCCCCTCCCGTCGCACTTTCCGTCACCGCCGCCCTCGGCCTGGTCGGCACCGTCGTCGTCGCCTTCGCGCCGCCGTCCCGGCGCTGGCGCCCGACACCGTCCGCACAAACCCCGGCCGGGGTGGCACACCGGTTGGCCAGCCCCGGCCTGGTGATGCTGTTCGTCTCCCTCACCGGCATCGGGTTCGCGATCGGGGCCATGAACGTGTGGGCGATATCCATGGCCGAGCACCACGGGCAGGAGCTGCTCTCCGGGATCCTGCCCGCCGCGTTCTCGACCGGCAGCTTCCTCGGCGGCCTCCTCTACGGACGCCGCCGCTGGAGAAGCACCACCACGGATCGGCTGATCTGCGGCGGAACCTTCTTCCTGGCCGGCTGGCTCCCGCTCCTCGCTCTCCCGGGCCCGCACGCGACTCCCGCCGCGGTCGCCGTGCCCGGTGTGTTCCTGACCGTCGTGGTCGCGTGCGCCTACGTGACCACCGACGCCCTGACCCCCGCCGGTCGCACGAGCGAGGCGTACGCGTGGCTGATCCTGTCGATCGGCGCCGGACAGTCAGCCGGCACCGCCCTGGCCGGGCGCCTCGCCGAGCAGCCCCTCACCACCGCAGCGCTCCCTGCCGCCGGCGCGGCCTTCACGCTCGTCGTCCTGCTCGCCGCACGCCGACGCCTCGGGCACGCCGGACTCCAGGACCGCCGCGGCCGGCACCGTCGCCCGCCCGGAGGCCGACACAAGACGCCCTGATCCACGACACCACCCCTTTTCCAACCGTTTTGAGGAGATCTATCTATGGCCGTCCGTACGAAGTGGACTGTTGAGCACGCGTGCTCCCACCAGGTGATTCATGACCTGTCAGACCGCCCCGCCGACCGGCGGGCCGGCTTCGCTCGCTGGCTCGCCGGCCGGGACTGCACCGACTGCTGGAAGGCGGCCCGCGACGCCGACACGCAGTCCAAGGAGGAGTGGCTCGCGGCCAAGCGAACCGCGGAGCAGGAGGCTGCCGCCGCGTGGGCGAACCAGTTCGACATGCCGCAGCTGGAGGGACCGGAGAAGGCCCTGGACTGGGGCGAGCGATCCCGCCACCAGCTGATGCTCTCCGCGCACACCGCCCTAGTCGTCGAGGGGTCGTGGGACGAGGCGGACTGGGCGGAGCTGGAAGACAAGGCCCGCTTGATCACCCGCGCCGGGTGGTGGATCGACCAGCGCGATGCGGAGGGCTCTGACCTGCTCGAACTCCTCGACGCCGCCGGTGAGGACGACCACGGGACGGAGAACCCGTTCCGCTGACGAGGGCGGAACATAGCCGACGATCGCCGGTTAGCCAAACCGGCGATCCTCCGGACCATTGTTCCTCCCACCGCATCCGCCCCGCGTGGAAGGAATCGCATGTCCCAGCTCCCGCCCGACCCCGTGGTCGCCCTCACTCCCGACCCGCTCACTCCCGACCGGGACGTCACCCACGCCCACTTTCAGGCCGGTGACACGGTCGTCGTCCTGAAGGGTATGGCCGGTGGCGAGCTGTGGGGCGACGCGATGCGCGTGGTCGCACCGTCCTGGCATCTGCCGACCGACGAGGACGGCTGGCGCCTGCGGGACGCGACCGGCGGACAGCAGTCCTACGTCACCGCCCACCCCCGGTACCTCGTGCACCTCTCGCGCCGCTGCCCGGACTGCCTGATCCACCTGCGAGCCATGGAGGACGCCCTCCTGCCGAAGTACCCCGGCGACGACGCCCTGATCGACTGCGGCTGGTACACCACCACTGCCGTGGGCCAGCTGGTGCACGTGGCCGACGTCCGGGCCGGTCGGTGATCCCGCGTCTGCATGAGTGGACCCACACCCCGTACGGTCCGCTCGCCAAGGCACTCGGGCACCCGGTCTCACCCCACGAGAGCCTGACCGAGCACACGGTCGTCGGTCACTGGGCGGGACTGGACGGCTACACGTCCGGTGACGAGCAGAAGACCTGGGCCACCATCCAGTGGGCCGCGCATCTCGAAGACCCGTATCTGGAGCACTTGTTCACTGCCAGTCCGGACGACGACCGGCGGGCGATCCTCCACCTCGACGTCCGGCTCCATCCCGACGACCGGGATCTGAGCGGCCCCGAGTGGGCCGAGGTCGCCCACCGGCTCGCCCGTGCCGCGGGCATCTAGATCCCGGGCAAGGGACACGGCTGCCGGTGGATCGCCGTCCAGGCCCAGCCCCGGCGCCTGGACCTCATCGCCAACCTGATCCACCTCGACGGTGCATGGCACGCCCCGCCCGCCGATGTCCTGCGGCGGCTCGCGGCAGAAGCCCGCCGCATCGAACAGGACCTGCAGCTGATCCCGGTTTCGACGGCACCGTCCGCGCGGACCGACTCCCGGCTCGCGCAGACGGCGTCGGCTCAGCTCGCGAGCGTGCTCGCGCAGCTCGCCGATGAGCAGGCCGGCGCCCTGGCGATGGTCCGCAAACTCGTCGAGCACGTCGCCTACCTGATCGCCTCCCAGCCCGGCAGAGACACCGCGCACCGCCTGGAGCTGATTGCGCGCCGCCTGCACGCCATCCAGCAGGACCTGGACGCCACCGCCGACCACCTGGTCCAGCCCCGGGCCGCGACCTCCCCCTGCACCGTCCAGCGCCCCGTCCAACGAACCTTGTAGGAGAAACGTCTCTTTGCCCCTTGCCGACCGCTTCCTGGACATCCGCCGCGACCCGCACTCCGACGAGGTCCTCGCGCGCGGCGGTGACGCCGAAGCGCACAGCATCCTCCAGCGCGCCGGGTTCGTCGCCGTCGTCCGTCTCCACGAGACCTACCACCGCGCCCCCACCGGCCTGGCCGAACCAGACGAGACCCGACTCGCCAGCAACGCCGTCGCACGGCTCCGCGCCGCCGGGTACCACGTCGACTGTCACGAGGACTTCGACTCCGACGCCCGTCCAGCCAGTTACCTGCCGCTGGGCGCCTCCGTCACTCACCTCGCCCAGAGAATCCGCGAAGCCACCACCACCGACGAAGTGGCCGATGTGCTGACCGAGCTGACCGCCGCTCACGACGGCATCGTGACCGCTCTGGGTGAAGTGCTGGTTGCCACCGCCGACTTCCATGACGGGCTCGGCCAGGCGTCCGACCCGTACACCGCCCTGCGGCTGCGCTACCTCGCCGACGAGCACCTCCGCGTCCTCCGCAGCGACCTCACCCACACCCGCAACGCCCTCGCCGACCGGCACGTCCCGCACCCCGGCCGCAGCACCTGCACCGAAGAGGTCGCCGCCACCGAACGCGAACGCTCCGCCGTGTGCGCCTGCCCGCCCCCGCCGCGCGCGCTGCCGGCCCCGCCGCTCCCGGCCGCCGCCAGCCTGCGCCGCTGACCCTCACCTCGCCCAAGGACACCATGCACGACCACGACATCTCCGAGCGCCTCGCCTCGTACGCCGACGTCCTCGCCGGAGAACTCCCCGACACCTGGACCAGCTCCTACCTTCCGCCGGTCGCCAAGGACGATCTCGCCGAACTCGCTGATCGCATCTGGGACCTGGACCTGGTCGCCGCCTCCCTCGCCGAACATCCTCTGCGGCAGGCAGCCGTCCTGAGCCGCCGGGACGGAGCCCAGCTCGTCCTCCTTGAGCGGCATGACGAGCGCGACGGCTTCCTCGTCGCCGCCGTCGCCCCGCGCGCTCTGCCCAACGAGGGGTACCGCGCCGTCCCCGAGCCCAACGGCATCGCCCTGGCGGACGACCCGTTCCTGAGTGCCCAGCAGGTCGCCGGCGACCTCCTTGTCCGTTACGACAGCGCCCTCGCCCAGGTCCGGGACAACGCCCTGGGCGGCATCCAGCCCTCCCAGCCGGACCGGGTCGTCCTGACCTGGCAGCCGGACGGCAGCGTCGCCACCGCGCCCGTCGGTGACCAGGCCGGTTCCGTCCTGGAAGCGAACGGCTTCATCCAGGACCCGCAGAGCGGCATCTACCGCCTCGGCGCGGATGACACCCAGGCGCAGGCCCGTGCCCTGCGCGCGATCGGCCCCCAGCTCGAAGCGCTCGGCATCGGCACGGCGCTCCAGCACACGGCCGGCCGGACCGTGCCCACCTCGGCCCCGGCATCCGTGCCCCCGGTTACGGCCGGCACCCGAGCCCCGGCCGTCCGGGCTCGATGAGCCAGAAGGAACCCGAGTTCTGGGTGCTGGAGTACGTCACCATCACCCAGGACCCCCGCACGGGTCTGGTCGTCGCCATCGGCGGGACCGAACGGGCGGCGGACATCCTCCAGCGAAGCGGCTTCCTCTCCGCCCCCGGGCCTCGCGGTGATTACCACCGGCTCCCTCAGGCACTGCCCTTCGAGCAACAGCGCCTGAAGGCGACCACCGCCGCGCACGCCCTGCTCACCGTGGGCCACAGCGTCCACCTCGATCCCGCCCTGAACACGCTGACGACACCGGACGGCGAAGGGGACACGGCCCGGCGCTACCTCGCCCAGCTCGCCGAGCGGACCTTCGCCGCCAAGACCAGCAGTGAGGTGGCCGAGGTCCTGACCGAGATCGCCGCACCGGTCCACGGGCTGCTTCCCCTCGTCCGGGAAGTCGTGGTCGGGGCCTGGAACGCCGCGATCCGCCAAGACGCCCATGGCGAGGAAGCCGGTCCCGTGGCCCGGCTCGGGGACACGACGGACTCGCTGTCCCACGCTGCGTACCTCATCCGGCTCGCCCGCGACCACGTCGCCGGCACTCCGCGAGAGCCGGCCGCGCCGTCGCTGCCCCCGGGCCCCGCCCAGTCCCCGGCCGCCCGCCGCCGTTGACCGGCAGGCCGCACACGAGGCTCGCGCCCGTACGGCCCGCCTCGCCGCGGAACTCCGGCACCGGTCCCCTCCTCCTCGCGCCCCGCACCAACCCGGTGCACCCCGTAAGACCGTTCGAGCGCCCCAGCCTCGGCTGGGGCCGCCTGCCCCGCCCCGCTCGACCTCCGGAGAAACCCGTAGCACCCCGTACACCCACACCGATCACCTCCCTGCTCAAGCCCCGCCTCGCGACCGCCCTGTTCCGCCGCTACCTGCGCGCCTGCATTCCGACCGGCCCCAACCAGGTCTCCCCGCTGGCCGGCGCCCGCCCGGAGGGGGGCCTCGCCGAGACCCAGCGCGTACACCACCAGCACCACTGACCGCCCACCGCCCCGGAGCAGCATGTCCCAACCCGCCCCCTACGCCGTGCGCCTGGCCGACGAGATCGCCCGGCAGCTCGGCCAGCTGACCGACCACCTCGCCCAGCTCCCTCCCCACGACGCAGTGCAGGTCATCGCTCACGTCCTCGACCCGGAGGACGGACTGCTCGACGGCGTCACCGGCCTCATGTCCGTCAGCAGCACGTTCGCGAAGGCGCAGGCCGAGCGGGGCGTGCTGCCGGCCGAGGTGTGGCTCGCCCTCGGCCGGGCCACCAACGACCTCGACGCCATCGGCGCAGACCTGTACGAACACCGTGCCACCCTCCGTCGGGTCGGTGCCCAGCCCGCCGCAACAGCGACGAAGCCACCGGCGCCCGCCCCGCTCGTCATCCGGCGGCACCGATGAAGAGGACGTGGCAGGGCTGGGGGCCGGGCGAACAGGCCGAGCAGCACTACCTCGTCCATCCCCGCGGCCTCGCCGGCGGCGGCGACGTCCGCCACGTCTCAGAGTTCCTCCGGGCCTCAGGATGGCGGGACCACTCCAAGACCGGCGGTCCCCTGGCCATGGAGAGCCCGGACCGCGCCGTCCGCATCTCTTACGACCCCTACGTCCTGCCCGGCGGATGGACCGTCCACGGCGCTGCGAGCGCTCACAGCGACGAGTGGTCGGCGCACCTGGGCCGGCAGACCCCGGTGGAGATCGTCGCCGGCTTCACCGACGCCCTCACCCGTCCGCGTTCCGCGCACGCCCCCAACGTCTGGGCGCCGCTGCAGGAGCAGAACTGGTACACGCGATTCGAGGGCGAGCACTACACCGCGACCAGCCCCGACGGCACTGCGTGGATGCAGTACCACCAGGGCCCCGAGGGCGAGGCGATGTGGTGGACCGGGGCGAAGGACCGCCAGGGCAACGGCTGGACCGCGAACTTCTCGCTGAGCACGCCGATGCACCTGGTGCAAGCCTTCTCGGCAGAACTCGCCAACCCCGACCCCGTGATGCGTCCGCGCGGACGCGTTCCGCTGAGCGCACAGATCCGCACCTGGTCGGTCTCCGTCAAACCCTCCCAGCTCAGCGCGTGGCAGCAGGCCCGGATCACGGCCGCCCGCGCCGCCACCTGGGCCCGCAACAGCGCCCGCACTTCCCGGCCGCGCTCCACCCCCCGCCCTTACACCCCAGCCGGCGGCGCCCGGACCCGCCGCTGACCCGTCCTGAGACAGAAGGAGGACCACCGTGATCACTTGGCGTCAGCTCGACGCCTTCGCCAACGAGTACACGAACAAGCTCGGCTCGCCGGTCTCCCCGCGCTACCTCGCCGGCCCCGGCGACCCCCGGCACGTCACACACGCCCTGCGCGCCGCCGGCTGGAGCACGCCCTGCGACCCTCTGCACCCGGACATCCGCATGCAGAGCCCCGACCAGCAGCACGAGCTGGTCTTCAAACCGTCCGCCCAGTACACGCGCAACTGGTGGACGGTGCACAGCGGATTCGGCCCCAGCAACTGGTACGCCGCGTTCAGCGGCTCCACGCCGGTGGAGATCGTCGCCGGACTCACCGACACCCTCCTGCTCCCCGAGCCGGAGGAAACCTCCCGGGAAGACTTCGCGGCCATCCTCACCACACGCGGTTGGGAGCACACCACCGATGAGCTCGGCGGTCACCGGATCATGTCGCCCGACTGCACCGCGCAGGTCGAGCAGCGGATCTCGCCCTCCATGGGCCGTTGCGGCTGGGATATCGAGGTCGCCCGCCACCGGGGACCGTACGGGCCCGAGGGGCTGTTGTGGCGTGCCTCGTTGGACATCCGAACGCCCGGCCATGTGCTCGGTGCCGTCGCCACCGCCCTGTCCGACCCGGCACCCGTGCCGCGCCCGCGCTTCGCCATCGACGAAAGCCCGCACCTGACCGTGGGCCGGGAGATCGTGATCGGCGAACAGATCGTGACCGCGCACCAACAGCGTCTCGCCGAGGCCCGTCGGCGCCGTCCCTCCACGCCGCCGGTCGCGGCCAAGCCGGCGCCGAACACACCCGTCGTCGCGTCGCCCGCCCGCAGCCGCTGACCACCGCCTTCGACACAAGGAAGCACCCTGACCACACCGTCCACCACCTTCCCGTCCGACCGGCACGCCCTCCTGCTGAGGCGGCTGGAGGTGTTCCTGGTCGAGAGCGAGGCGATCCTCACCGCCTGGGACGCCTACTCCGACGAGCACACCGACGCCGACGGCTGGCCGTACGACGAGGTGTCGTACGGCTGGCGCATGGTCCAGCGGGACTCCGAGACCTGGAGAGCGTTCCAGGAGGTCCGCCCCTCGGCCCGGGAGCTGCTCGCCACGGCCGCCGTCCAGCTCCAGCACATCAACGCCGGTGACATCGAGCCCCGATGGGCGTGGCAGCTCGCCGAGCTCGCCCGCGCCCTGGAGAAGCTGGAGACGCTCCAGCGCGCGCATGCCGAAGTCCGTGAAGCCCGACGGGTCTTGCCGCCGGTGTCGCAGGAGGAGTTCGTCGACTCTCTTGCCGAGCGCAACGAGGAGGCGTGGGACTCCCTGGACACCTGGGCCACCCAGGGCCGGGTCCTCCTCGACATCCACGCCGTCGCCCTCAAGGCGCCGACACGGATCCTGGGTGCCGTACCGGCGCCGGTGACGTCACCGGTACGACGCCCGGCGGGGAGGCGCGGGTGAGCGTCAAGGTCGAACAGGCGCTCATCTCCCCCCGCTACCTCGCCGGCCC
The DNA here is from genome assembly GCF_040612775.1 of Streptomyces sp. NPDC006339. Taxonomy (NCBI): domain Bacteria; kingdom Bacillati; phylum Actinomycetota; class Actinomycetes; order Kitasatosporales; family Streptomycetaceae; genus Streptomyces; species Streptomyces sp. NPDC006339. The sequence goes on along the minus strand of NZ_JBEXQW010000040.1, from coordinate 63,217 downwards.
CGGGGACCCGGCCTGGGTCACCGCTGCCCTGCACGCCGGCGCCGGGTGGAGCCACGGCCACGACCCGCTCATGCCCCGGGTCATCCTGACCAGCCCCGACCAGAAGTCGATGCTCCGCCTCGAGCCCCATCCGAACGAGCCGTGGTGGCACCTCTCGCATCGCGAGGGCCGCACCGGATCGGTCTGGAACGCCTCCTTCGACAGCGGGACACCCGTCGAGCTGATCGCCTCGGTCACCGACGCGCTCACCGACCCCGGCTACAACGCGCGGGCCATATCCGCCCCCTACCAGCCGCTGTGGGACGCCGGATGGCACTCCATTCGCAACGGGGAGTTCCGCTCGCCGGACGGCCGCGTGAGGGGCGAGCACTTCAATCTCTCCGGCAGCCGCAACTGGCGTGTCACGGCCAGCCTCGACGAGGACGACCCCGTGTGGAAAGCCTGGTTCAGCAGCGGCACACCCCGAGTCCTCGTGGCCGCGTTCCTGCAGGCGCTCGCCGATCCGGAGCCAGTACGCCGCTCCCACGAGCAGACCGTCGGCCTCTCCCGCCGAAGGATCACCCTGCACTGGCAGGAGTGGCCGGCCGAGAGCGTCGCCCGCACGCTGCCCGAGCGGATCGAGCGCCTCGCCGCCCGCCGCGCCAGTCCGCCACCGCCCGCGCCTCCCACCCCGCCGCCGGCACCCCGCCGCGCCCGCTGACGCTCCCTCGCCCCACTAGGGTCCGCACCGTTCAAGGAACCACCGCTTGCGCTCCGCTCCCTCCTCCAGTTCCGACGGCTACGACATAGCCCTGAAGGTCCTCCTCGGAGGCTTCGCCGTCGGCCTCCCCCTCGCCTCCATCGCCTGGCTCGCCGGCAACCTCACCGCCTGGGCCACCGGCACCGGCCCCTGGGCGCCCTACCGGCCGGCCGATGCTCTCCTGCGCCCCGAGCAGCTGTGGCCGCAGGCCGGAGAAACGTCTCTGCTCCTGACCACCCGCGTCATCCCCGTACTGGTGACGCTGCTGCTCGCCGCCGCGGGCGGAGCCGTATGGCTGCGGTACAAGAACCGAGGTGGTGGCGGGAAGAAGAAGGTCGACGGGATGGCCAAGGCCCGCGACATCGAGCCGCTGCTCGCCAAGGCCATCGAGTCCAAGGCGCGCTCGCTGCGGCCGAGCCTGAAGGCCGCCAAGCACATCGAGCCGCGCGACGCCGGCGTCCTCCTCGGCAACCTCGCCGGGACCCGTCACGAGGTCCGCATGGGCTTCGAGGATGTGGCCGTCGCGATCATGGCCCCGCGCTCCGGCAAGACCACCAGCCTGGCGATCCCCTCCATCCTCGCCGCGCCCGGACCGGTCCTGCTGACCTCGAACAAGGCGGCCGGCGATGCCTACACCGCGTGCCTCGACGCGCGCGCCGCCGTGGGGCGGGTGTGGTCGATGGACCCGCAGCAGATCGCCCACGCGGAGCGGACCATGTGGTGGAACCCGCTCGCCGACGCCAAGACCCTCGACGGTGCCGGACGGCTCGCCGGGCACTTCCTCGCCGCGAGCGTCGATGCCTCCCAGCAGGGCGACTTCTGGTCGAAGGCCGGCAGCAACATCCTGTCCCAGTTGCTCCTGGCCGCAGCCCTGGACGAGCGGCCGATCACCGACATCATGCAGTGGCTGGCCTTCCCGGCCGACCGCACCCCGCTCGACATCCTCCGCGATCACGGCTTCGCCGCGGTCGCAGCACAGCTCAAGGGCACCGTCGAGGGGCCGCCCGAGACGCGGGACGGCATCTACGAGACCGCCCGCCAGTACGCCGCCGCCCTCCTCAACAGTGAGATCGCTGCCTGGGTCACCCCGCAGAAGGACGTCCCCGAGTTCCGGCCGGCCGACTTCGTGACCTCCACCGACACCCTGTTCCTGCTGTCGAAGGACGGCGGCGGCGGCGCCTCCGCGCTGATCGCGGCGTGCGCGGACTCCGTGATGCGGGCCGCGACCGCCCAGGCCGAACGCGCCGGCGGCCGACTCGACCCGCCGATGCTCGCCATCCTCGACGAGGCCGCGAACGTCTGCAAGATCTCGGACTTGCCCGACCTGTACTCCCACCTCGGGTCGCGCGGCATCATCCCGATCACGATCCTGCAGTCCTACCGCCAGGGCCAGAAAGTCTGGGGAGACGCCGGCATGGACGCCATGTGGTCGGCAGCCACGGTGAAGGTGATCGGCTCCGGCATCGACGACCCGGACTTCGCCGACAAGCTCTCGCGGATGATCGGCGACCACGACGTGGAGACCACCTCGACGTCGGTCTCCGAGTCCGGCAAGTCGACCTCGATCAGCATGCGGCAGGAGCGGATCCTGCCCGCCGACGCCATCCGCGCCCTACCCAAGGGCAGCGCGTTGTGCCTGGCCACCGGCATGCGCGTCGCCATGCTCGACCTGCGCCCCTGGTACGCCGAGCCCGGTGCCGACGAGCTCGCCGCCGCCTCCGCCCGAGCCTCACAAGCCATCACCGCCCGCGCCGTCGCCAAACAGCGACCGTCCAAGGGTGACTTCGAGCAGGCCGCGTAACGGACCCCCGTCCTTCCGCTGGCGGATCCCTTCGCTGATCCCAAGAACCGCCGCGTCGGCGCCTGCGCCGCGCCGCCCGGGAGGCAGGACCGGTGCTCGCGATTCCCTCGTCCTCTCTTCTCCAAGGAGTCCCGTTTCTTGACACAACCGTTCACTCCCGGCCCGATCGATGAGGACCTCTGGGCCCTGACCCAGTACCTGCTGAAGTGCGGCGACCTGCTGGACGACCTCACGCGGCGGCCGGGCGAGGCACCACAGCGGCTGGCGGACACCATCCGTACGGGCAGCGCCCTGTACCGGACCTCGCTGCACACCGGCAAACTCCTGGCCCAGGCAGCACTCTCCGACGCGGCGACCACCGTCGACGGCCAGGAAGCGATCACCGTCCTCCGTCGCCTCACTGAGGCCACCTCGAACGCCGCCGCCCGCGCGTCGGACGCGGTCTCCGCCCTCGCCCACGGCGACACCGCCTCCGCCGACCAGCTGCTGAAGCAGTCCCGCGCGCACCTGTACCGAACACCGGTGGCCGTCCAGGACGTCAGCGGCGCCCTGCTGCGGCACGACGGCTACCGCTACGCACAGGAGCAGGCGGCGCGGGAGAACCTCGGCACCAGCTCCCCCACCGTCAAGGTCAGCGAAGCCCAGCGCAGGGGCCTCGCCACGTTCGCCCGCGGTGAGGCCGTCGTCCACGAGAGCACCACGGGCACCCGAGAGGTCATCGCCCCTCTGCACGCGCACATGAGGGCGACCACCATCGACGCCCTCATGGACAAGGGACTGATCAGCCTCACCCAGCTGATCCAGCAGGACCGGTACGGCGTACGGCTCACGACCGCCGGCACCCAGGCCCTTCTATCGGCGCGTCCAACACAAAACCGCGGCATCGCGCGCACCGCGCCAGCACCGGTCAAGGCGAAGGGCACCACGCCGCCCGCGCGTACGCGACGGTGACGCCCCTGCCCGCGCTCGCGGCTCAGTCCGCTCGGGCCTGTGTCCGCTGAACTCCGAGGAACACCCGATGCATCCCTTTCACCTGTTCGCTCACCTGGCCGCTGAACGCCTCCCCGGCAAATGGGTGGCGCAGCCCCGGTCGTACGACCGTCGTCTCGATCAGTCCATAGACACCGGCTGGATCTGGCCCCTCCGTGACGACCGCCCGGGTCGCGCGCCCCACATTCCCGCGGCGCTCCTCCTGGGGCCCGACGGTCTGCTGCTCTACCTCGTCGAGCACCGCCAAGGCCGCGCTCTGGTCTGCCCGGTCGTGCCGCTCGGTCTGAACAAGGACATCACCGTCCACCTCCCCGCGCCGCCGTCCGTTGCCGTCCCGCTCGATCCGGCCCGCGCCGCTTGGCGGATCTCCGACCGCGTCCTTCCCGAGTACACCGCCGCCGTCGCTGACGCCCGGGAGGCCGCCGCTGCCCTGGCCGCCCGCCGGGCCCACAACCCCGCACCGCTCCCGGCCCCGCTCCCGTCGCCGCCGACCCGCAACCGTTGAAGCCGACCTTCGCCGCCCAGGCCAGAAAGCCCCGCCGATGCCCCAACGACTCTCTCAGGCCCCGCACTTCGCCGTCTGCCTGCAGATGCTGTCCCTCGCGACCGTGTACACGCGGTGCCTCGACACGCTCAACGACCCCGCCCTCGGTGCGCCGGCGGCGACCGAGCGGATCAACCGCCTGCGCACCACGATCGAATCGCTGGCCGAGACGACCGCCGACGTGCGCGCGACCCACCAAGACCTGCCGATGTCCCTCATCGACCACACCGACCACACGGTCCGCTCCAGGCTCACGCAGCTCCAGGTCGTCACCCGGGCCGCGGTCGACGCGCTCACCGGGGCCGTCGAGGAGTCCGACCCCACCTCGTTCACTTCGGTCGACGCCAGGCAGACCAGCGTGGACGAGGCCCGGGACCTGCTCGCCACCGCCCCCACCGACCTCGTCACCGTCGCCGAGCAGGTCGCCGCCGACATGCACCGGTACAGCAGCGCGTACTCGATCCCCGAGGTCGGCGCCCACGTCACCCTCACAGCCGAGCACCACCAGGTCCTGCGGCTCATCGCCGCCGGAGCGGTCGCGGTCGACGAGGACGGCCACACCTGGATCGGCCTGAACAAGCACTCCGTCGATCGGGGCGTCCTCCTCCATCTCGACCGACTGGGCCTGATCACCGAGGAGCCGTCCGTCTCCTGGGCCGAGGAGACCCGCGTCGCGTCCACACCGATGGGCCGACTGGTCCTCGCGGCGACGATGAGCCGACCCGAGCCTCGTGAGGTTGAAGGCAAGTCGGCGTCCGCGCCGACGGCATCGGCGCCACGCCGACCCGGCCGGACTGCCGGAAGGACGGGCCGGTGAACGACGTGATCGGAATCCCGGCGCCTTCTGCGGACAGTGGTACCCCACCGCGAGCGTCCAAGTCTCAAGACCGTCGTCCCGACCGCTACAACTGGGAGCTGGCCCGGGGGCCGATCACTGCGTTCGGTGAGACCAAGGCACTGTCGGCGTGGGCCAAGGACCCGCGATGCGCGGTCAGCCGCGAGGCGCTTCGGACACGGCTCGCCCTGGGGTGGGCGTCTGAGGACGCCATCCGTCGCGAACGCCACGACAAGCCCGTCCCGGCATACACGTACCAGGGACGGACTCTGACGCTCCGAGGCTGGGCGGAGCAGTCGGGGATCAAGTACCACACCCTGTACCGGCGCCTCACGAAGGCGGGCATGACGTTCGAGGACGCCCTGCTCAAAGGATCCGACGGCCCCGACTTCGCCCTGCCGGTCACGGCGTTCGGCGAGACCAAGCCCCTCAGCCACTGGGCCGTCGACCCGCGCGCCGGCTGCACCGTTACCACGATGCGGCGCCGCATCGCCGAGGGGTGGGAACCAGAGCAGGCCATCACCGAGGAGCCGCAGAACCGCTCGACGCTGGGCTACGGCGTCCCCCACCGCGCCTTCGGGCTCAGCATGGGGCTGGAGGACTGGGCCCGGCATACGCAGATCCCTGTCGGCACCCTCCGCCACGTCATGGGCTCCTACGACCTCCCGTTGGAGTCCACCCTGACCGCCCTGGGCTGGAGCCCGCACGCCGAGTCCGGCACCGTGCACGACCTGATCGCGGTACCAGCCGGACAGCTCCGCCCGGGAGACCGGATCGTGGGCGTCTCAACCGACGGCCCCGATCCCCTCCTCACCATCCGCAGGCCCTACCCGCCATCAGGCCCGCCGCACACCTCCGCCCCACTGTCAGCCTCCCCCGCGCTGCCCGCACCGCCGGCCCACTCCGGCCCGCGCCGCACCCGCTGACGCTCCCCGCCTGCTGCCCATAGACCGACCCATGTACCCACACAAGGAGACCTTCCTGTCCAACTTCACTCCTGCACTCGCCCTCTACGACATGGCCGGCCAGGTCGACCGCCTCCGGTTCCAGCTGCGGACCCTGCCGCCAGCACCTTCGATCCCGGCCGTGGACAGCGTCTCCGCCCGCGTCGAGGACCTGATCGGCATCACCACAGCCGTGAGCGCCCAGATCAAGCACTGCCTGTCCGACCTCATGTCCGGAGAGCCGACGAAGGCGGCGCTCCAGGCGTACAGCAACGCCCTCGCGCCGCTGGGCGAGGCGCTGACAGAACTCGGCCGCATGCACGCGGAGATCGCGCACTACAACTTCACCACCCACCCCGCGCACCGTGGCAGCCCGTCGGACCTGGAGCTTCCCCGCCAGGAGGTCAACGAGACGGTGTCCGGGTGCTGCGAGGCGGCCGACGAGATCCTCGAGGTAACGGCCATCGAACTCCGGGATGCTGCCCTCGCGTTGATGCCCTCGCCCTCTCGTCTCCAGCCCGGCACTCCCGGCCGCGCTCTCCGGGCCGGCTCCGCTCTGCCCTCCCTTCCCCCCGTGCCTCTCGCCGTCACACCCCGCGTGGCGAAGAGCCGCTGAGGCGTCTACACCTTCGCGACGCCCCCCTTTCACCCCGCCCAAGGAATTCACATTCTCCAGTCCCCCTCCCCCCAGTACCGCGCCCTTTCCCTCGGAGCCGGAGTGCAGTCCAGCACACTCCTCGCACTCTCGGCAGAAGGAATTCTCCCCAAGGTCGACTATGCGATCTTCGCCGACACAGGATGGGAACCCGAAGCTGTTTACCGCCATCTCGACCGCCTTGAGCGAGAGATAGCAGAACCTGCCGGAATCCCGATCCTCCGGGTCTCCTCGGGAAACATTCGCGATGACGCCCTGGACCCGGACCACCGCTTCGCCTCCATGCCCCTCTACATCCTGAACAGAGACGGCCGACCTGGGATGACGAGGCGCCAGTGCACCGGAGAATATAAGGTAAAGCCGATCAAAAGGAAGATTCGCGACATTCTCGGCTACCCCTATCCGACTCCGGTTCCGAAGGGTGTTTTCGTCGAGCAGTGGATCGGCATATCCACTGACGAGTTCCATCGCGCCAAGGATGCCGACGTGAAGTACATGCAAAACCGGCATCCACTGATCGACATGGGCTGGTCGCGTTCCGACTGCGTCCGTTATCTCACCTCACTCGGCCTGGCCGAGACCCCGAAATCCTCGTGCCTCGGCTGCCCTTATCACGGAAATTCCCAGTGGCGAACAATCCGCGATACCTCACCCTCGGAGTGGGAGGACGTGGTCGAGTTCGACGCGGCCATCCGCAAGGGCAACGCCCGCGCCAACGCCACCGGGAACACCCTGCTGGGCGAGGCGTTCCTGCACCGCTCGCGCGTCCCGCTCGGCGAGGCCCCGATCGACCACGTCACCAGGGCCGAGCGCGCCGCCCTCGACGACGCCGAAGCCGAGGCCGCCGAGCTGGGCGTGCTGAACGGCTGCTCCCCCTGGAGCTGCCGCGGCGACGCCGAGCAGGACGACTTCGGTCTGGCGTCGTGATCCCGCCGAAGGGGCTCGTGCTCGACCTGTTCGCCGGCCCCGGCGGCTGGAGCGTTCCCCTGCACCGCTTCGGGATCCGCGACGTCGGGCTGGAATGGGACGAATGGGCCTGCAAGACGAGGGCGGCGGCCGGCCTGCTGACGATCCGCACCGATGTGGCGATGTACCCGGCATGGATCTTCGCCGGCAGGGTCCGCGGGTTCATCGCTTCGCCGCCGTGCCAGGCATGGTCCATGGCGGGCAAGCGTCTCGGCCTGGTGGACCAGCCACACGTCCACCAAGCGGTCGCCGATCTCGCCGCCGGCCTCGACACCCGCACCAAGCTCCTGGCCGCCTGTCGCGACGAACGCTCCCTGCTCGCGGCCGAGCCGATGCGCTACCTCCACGCCCTGAACACGGTGGGCGAGCCGGAGTGGGTGGCCATGGAGGAGGTCCCCGACGTGCTGCCGCTGTGGAAGCAGTACGCGCAGATCCTGAGATCCTGGGGCTTCTCCGTGTGGTGCGGCATCCTCAACTCCGCGGACTACGGGGTGCCGCAGACCCGGCGGCGGGCGATCCTGCTCGCCTCCCGCGTCCGTCCGGCCGAACCCCCGACGCCGACCCACGCCCAGGTTTCCGAACCCGAGAGCCTCTTCGGGCCGGGCCGCGCCCGCTGGGTGTCCATGGCCGAGGCCCTCGGCTGGGGAGCGACCGACCGCCCCGTCCCGACCGTCTGCGCCGGTGGCGGGCCGGGCGGCGGGCCCGAGCCGTTCCCGTCGGGTTCCCGCAAGACTCTCAGCGACGCGCGGGAGCGCGGCACCTGGATGCCGCGTCCGGACGGAGTGGTCCTGAACTCCCGCCGCGAAGGCGCAGGGTGGGCGGCCCGGCACGGCACCCGCGAGAACCGTGCCGCCACCGCCCCGGCGCCGACGTTCACCGCCGAGGCGCATCGCTGGTCGTGGTCTCTGCGCAGCAACAACCAGGCCAACGCCACCGTCCGGTCCATCGAGGAGCCGGCAGGCACGCTGTTCTTCGGACACCGTGCCAACGAGTGCACCTGGGTCGCCGAACCGGTCCCGACGTCGCCGCAGGACGGGGACGTGCCCGTAGTGCCGGAACCGATCCGGATCACCGCTCGCGAGGCCGGCCTGCTGCAGACCTTCCCCGGCGACTACCCGTGGGCCGGGAACAAAGGCCAGCAGTTCTCGCAGATCGGCAACGCGGTCCCCCCGCGTCTGGCCGCTCACCTCCTCGCCCCGCACCTCGGTGTCACCCTGGACCCGACCGACTTCGCCCTGGCCGCTTGATGCCCCACAGCCCCGATCCGGACGAGGACGACCTCGGCACGATCCCGGCGCCGCCGCCGGTGTTCCATGTCGAGCAAGCCCTCCTCGGCGCCCTTCTTCTCGATCCGCGACGCCTCGGCGACGTGACCGGGATCTGCGCCGACTCGTTCTCCACCGCCGCGCACGCCGGCCTGTTCGCCGCGATCAACGCCCTGCCGCCACCCGACCCGGATGAGCACGCGAGGAACATCACGTGGCTCAACAAGGTGCTCGCCGCAGGCCGGGAGCAGGCACGCGGCTTGACCGCCTCCTACCTGCACACCCTCATCCAGGTCTGCCCCTGGCCGAGGCACGCGGCGGCCTACGCACGGATGGTCGAGGCCGAACACGCCCGCCGCCGGCTACGCGCCGCCACAGAACACCTCCTCCAGACCGCCCACGACGACACCCTCCCGGAGCCCGTCCCGTCGGTGCTCGCCGAGGCCGACGCGCTCGCCGCGGTCGTGGACGACATCGCCACACGCTTCCCTCCACGCGCCGGCGCCCTGCCCCGCACGCCTGTGTCCCCGCCGGCCGTCGTGCCCGACCACACCGAGGCGGCGGAGGAGGAGCAGTTGCTGCTCGCAACCGCCACCGCCCGCCCGGCCGACATCGAGTCCGTACGGTGGCTGCTGCCCGAGGACTTCACCCAGCCCCTGCACGCCGGTCTGTGGCAGTGCCTCACCACCCTCGTCCGCCGCCACGAGCCCGTTGATCCCGTCACCGTCCTGTGGGAAGCCCAGCAGCGCGGCCTCCTGCACGACGGAAGCGAGCCGAGCGACGTACTGCGTCTTCTCGCCGAACCGGCAGGCTCCGTCGAGCACTGGAGCCAACGCGCCCTCATGCGCTCGCTCCTGACCACGGTGGACGACGCCGCCCGCCGCATCCAGGCGTACTCCGACGACCCGATGAACACACCGTTCCAGCTCGTCGCCGGTGCCCGCCGGACCCTCGCCGACATCGGCGCCGTCCGTACCCGCTGGCAGCATGCCACCGGCCGCCCGCTGTCCCAGCGAGCGCGGGCCGCGCCCACCACACGCGCCGGCCCCTCGACGCGCCGTACCCCCGTCGTCTCGCCGCCGTCCGCCCGCCCCGTCGCACGGGCCGCCACCGGGCGAACCCCCTGACCTACGAAGGACCCGATGCCGTACGCCCCCGCCGACGCCCACGTCCGTTTCGCGCTCCACTCCGACCACCAGCCCGCCGTCATCGCCACCACGACAGGCCCCACGGCAGACGCCGCCCGCTCCCACCTCCACGACCACGGCTTCCGCAGCACCGGCCCGACCACGATGGTCCTGGCCCGCATCGACCACGAAGCGCCCCACTACACCGCCCAGGCCGCCGAACAGCTCCGGCGGTACGGCTTCACCACCGAGATCGACCCCGCCCTCCAGGAGGAAATCGACACCGAGTGGACCTGGGCGAACTACTCCATGCCCTGGTGCTCCCGCGCGGAGATCCGCCAGGTCGGCGCCGCGGCCCAGCGCATCCACGACGACATCGCCGAAGGCCGCCTGACCATCCACCTGCACGCCGACGACGGCCACACCACCGTCGCCGTCGGCTCGTACGCAACCGGCGTGCGCCGGCACGTCCACCTCCACGGGGAGAACCACCTCCGACAGGTCTCCACCTCGTACGACACCGAAGCCGAGGCCGTCGCCGAGTTCCACCGGCTCTACTCCGTCGCCGTCCGCCCCGGCCCCGCCCCGCTCACCGACCTCGAACAGACCGTCCGCCGGCTCCTCGCGGGCACGACCCCGTCCACCTCCGAGGGGACCTCTGCGCCCGCGGCCGAGCCTCCGGTCGCGGAGCCCGGCGAGCACGAGGCGTTCCTCGCCGCCCTCTTCGACCAGGACCGCCAGTGGGAGAGGTACCGCCCCTTCGACGAGACGACCATCGCCTCCCACGAATCCCTCACCGTACGAGTCGAGTTCACCCACGAGGCCCGGCACCGCACCGACGTCGCCTGGACGATCGCGGAGTACGACGGCCCCGTCGGCGAGCGCCTCTGGCACGCCACCATCACCGCCTGCACCCCCGTCTCCCTCATCCACACGATGCTCCAGTACCTCGACGCCCCGCCGCTCGCCACCGCAGACCACCCCGACGGCGTCCTGCACGACGCCGCCTGGCACCCGGCGAGCCACCCCGCCCGCACCACCTGGGCCGCGCCGGACCGGAGCATCGTCTTCGAGTCCGCCCCACACGCCGTGGCGGACCGATGGATGTTGTACGGCGGAGAGGACCTCGACCGAGCTGCGTGGACCATCCGCCTGTCCGCCGGCGTTCCCCTCCCCCTCTTGGCCGAGCTCGCCGAGAGCGCTGCCGACCTGTTTCCGTCACCCACACGGCCGACCACGCGGTCGCTCCCGTCGCCCGCCCGCGGGCTCCCCGCTGCCGTGCCCGCCCAGCGCACCCGCGGCCGGTAGTCGGCCCCGGCCCGGCAGCCTCCGACACGCCTCGTCCTGGGCCGGTACGACGAAAACGGTGCCCTGCGCCCGGTCGGCCGGACCGTGCCCCTCTCACCGGATGCCGCCCGCCAGATCGCCGGGCACCTCCGTCCGGCCCCGTCCGGCCACCCGTGGACTGGAGTGCGGTTCTCCTCGACCTGGGGCTCCCGCGAATCTCTGGAGGTGGTCCTCGTCGCGCCCGACGTGGTCGCGGAGGTGGATGCCGACACGGCCATCGACCGAGGGGCCTGGCGCCACCCCCTGCGGTTCGTCCGCCCGCGGCAGGACGTCGCTGTCGATGACGTTCCCCGCTTCGGTGAAGGAACCGTCGCCGGATGACGCCAGCCGCTCCGGACCCTTGACCCGCCCCGACCCGGCCGGGTCACGAGCAGAACATGGCCGTGGAACATAGCTCGGAATCGCCGGTTGGCCAAACCGGCGATACCACGGAGTATTGATGGTCCACCGCCACGCCCTGCCCGTCCGTCGAAGGGAACAGACGACGACCACAGACCACCCACGAAGCGCGCACTGCCGACAAGGCGGCAGACGATCACGCCGCCGCGTAGCTCGCCCGGAAGAGATCGTGTGCCCGTTCCACGTCCCTCGGCGTACGGAGCTGCACCTCCAGATCGCCCGTCCCGTGGTGCCCGAGACCGGACACGTCCCGGGTGAAGCCCGGAACAAGATCGACATCTTTCGGGTCGACCTTCAGATAGACCAGGAGCTTGCTCCGCTGCGGCGGACACACGCAGGCGAAGTTCCGCAGCCGCTGGTACGCCCGGTACATCTTGCGCTCGACGCGGTTCACGCCGTCACCGAGACCGAGCAGCGCCTCGTCGACCGCGCTCGCCAACTCCGCCATCGACGCGCCCTGGACGTCGGCTGCCGCCCGAGCAACCGCCTGCCGGCGAGTCTGGCGGGCCACCCGCGTACCGCTGCTGCCGGACGCCACGGTCTCAAGCCCGAGCAGATCGCTACCGAAGAGTCGGTAGCGGACCAGGTGCTCGAACTCGGCTCGGTGGTCCACCAGCCAGCTGAGATAGAACAGGCCCTGGTTGATGACGCCGGCGTCGACCCCTCGCTTGTACTCGACGATGACCGGCGATCCGTTCTCGTCCAGCCCAAGCGAGTCGATCCGGCCGCCGTGGACGGGTCCCGTGCCGTACTCGCTCGCCAAGAACCGGACGCCCAACAGCGTCTCCATGTTCTTCTCGACGAGACCCTGTACATCAGCCTCGACCTCGGCAAGACGCGGCGTGACCTCAGTCACGCCGCTTCTCGTTGCGTCCGTACGGAACAGCTTCAAGCCAACCACCCCCCATATCGCGTGGGAGATCAACAACGTCGGGCAGGTGGAGATTTGTTTCCGCAACGGCCGTTAACCCTGTGAAGAACGTGTGCGGAAGAGCCTCCCGAGCCGGGATCCGCAACCGCCGACTCATGCCCGCACCCCTACATGCTCGCGCGGCCCGTCGGCATCCAGCACGAATCCAGCACGGTACGGAGTATGAGGGGTGATGACAGGTGACGAGAGGTCAGAAAATCCAGCACCTATCCAGCACGGTAAAAACGAAGGGGCCCGACCCCGAAGAGTCGGACCCCATCTGACCTGCATGTTTGCCAGATCATCAACGTGGTGCTATGTGACGCACTACACGTTGAAGCGGAATTCCACCACCAAGACCGTGTCCTATGCGGTGAGGCGGAGGAGTCGCTTGTAGCAGCAGATGGCGGCGGCGAGGCCGAGAAAGGCCAGGTAGGTGCGGGGGTGTCGTTCGTAGCGGTGGCTGAACCGGCGGTAGCCGGTCAGCCAGGACATGGTCCGCTCGATCACCCACCTGCGGCGCCCGAGTCGTTCGCTGGCCTCGATGCCCTTGCGTGCGATGCGAACGCCGATACGTTTCCGCGGAGCCAGTTCCGCAGTTCAGGTATGCCGTAAACCTTGTCAGCATGCAGACGCTGGGGTTTGAAGTTCCGGCCTCGGTGGGGGTCATGTCTCGTTTGGTCGAGGACCATGGGGTTCAGCCCTGGCTGTCGTGGGTGTTGGCGGCCGAGAGGCCGCCAGTGAGGGGCAGTCCGTTCGCGTCCGACAGGACGTGCGTTTTGTAACCCGCTTTGCCCCGGTCCGCGGGGCTCGGGCCGGTGAGGTCGCCCCATTTTCGCCCGGACGCGGACAGAGTCGGCTGACCGCCCGGGACAGGTCGAGCAAGCCGGCGTCGTCGAGGCGGTGCAGGATCTCCTCGTGCAGCCGGCCCCACGCCCCGGCACGCGACCAGATCAGGAACCGGCGATGGGCCGTGGACTTCGATATGCCGGAACAGGGTGGCAAGGCCCGCCAGGCGCAGCCACTGACCAGGACGTACACGATCGCGGCAAACAGGGTCTCATCGGGTGTGTCCTGCGTCCCGCCGTCCTGCGGCCGCACCTTCGACGGCGGGGTCAACGGCTTCGCGAGCTCCCACCGTCCGTGACGACACCACTCGGGAGGTCTTCAGGCGGGACACCTAGCGATACCCCTCGGGGGTATTCGTTGCTGTTGCACTCCAAGCGAGCAACGCGATATACATGAACCTAGATATACCCCCCGGGGGTATCCCCTTAGGGTCTAGGAGGTTCCATGTCCGCGTACTCCGCCACTTACAAGGTCGCCGGCGTCAACAGCGGCCACTGCAAGGCGATCGTCAGCAGTGCCTTGCGGGAGCTCGACGCGGTCGACACCGTTCATGTTGAGATCTCCACCGGCCTGGTGACCGTGAACAGCGCCGCCCTTCTGGACGACAAGCTCATTGAGGAGACCATCGAGGACGCCGGCTACGACTTCGTCGGCCGCGCCTGACCGTAACGATCGCCATCACGAACGAGGAGCAGCAGTCATGAGCACCCCCACGACGGCAGGCGTCGCCCAGGTCGAGCTCGCCATCGGCGGCATGACCTGCGCCTCGTGCGCGGCCCGTATCGAGAAGAAGCTCAACCGCATGGACGGGGTCGAGGCCACCGTCAACTACGCGACCGAGAAGGCGAAGGTCACCTTCTCCGCCGACGTCTCCGTCCAGGACCTGATCGCCACCGTCGAGGCCACCGGCTACACCGCCGAGGAGCCCGCTCCCCCGCGGACGGAGTCCGGCGGCGAGGACGGGCCCTCCGACGAGGAGAAGGCCGACGAGGAGCTGCGGCCGCTGAAGCAGCGCCTGGTCACCGCCGTCGCCCTCGCCGTGCCGGTCATCGCGATGGCGATGGTCCCGGCCCTGCAGATCGAGTACTGGCAGTGGCTGAGCCTCACGCTCGCCGCGCCGGTCGTCACGTACGCCGCCTGGCCCTTCCACCGGGCCGCCTGGACCAACGCCAGGCACGGCGCGGCCACCATGGACACGCTGATCTCGGTCGGCACCATCGCCGCTTTCCTCTGGTCGCTGTGGGCGCTGTTCTTCGGCACCGCCGGCACGCCCGGCATGACGCACCCCTTCGAGTTCACCATCGCCCGCACCGACGGCGCCGGGAACATCTACCTGGAGGCCGCGGCCGGTGTCACCGCGTTCATCCTGGCCGGCCGCTACTTCGAGGCCCGTTCGAAGCGCAAGGCGGGCGCCGCGCTCAAGGCGCTGATGCAGCTGGGCGCCAAGGAGGTCACCGTCCTGCGGGGCGGCCGCGAGGTCACCGTACCCACCGCCGAACTCGCCGTCGGGGACCGCTTCCTGGTCCGCCCGGGCGAGAAGATCGCCACCGACGGCACCGTCGTCGAGGGCTCGTCCGCCGTCGACGCCTCCATGCTGACCGGCGAGTCCGTCCCGGTCGAGGTCTCCGCCGGCGACTCCGTCACCGGCGCCACCCTGAACGCCGGGGGCCGGCTCGTCGTCGAGGCCACCCGCGTCGGCGCCGACACCCAGCTCGCCCGGATGGCCAAGCTGGTGGAGGACGCGCAGAACGGCAAGGCCGCGGCCCAGCGCCTCGCCGACCGGATCTCCGCCGTCTTCGTGCCGGTCGTCATCGCGCTCGCGCTCGGTACCCTCGGCTTCTGGCTCGGCACCGGGCAGGGACTCACCGCCGCGTTCACCGCCGCCGTCGCCGTCCTGATCATCGCCTGCCCCTGCGCCCTGGGCCTCGCCACCCCGACCGCCCTCATGGTCGGCACGGGCCGCGGCGCCCAGCTCGGCATCCTCATCAAGGGCCCCGAGGTCCTGGAGACGACCCGCAAGGTCGACACGATCGTCCTGGACAAGACCGGCACCGTCACCACCGGCCGGATGACCCTCATCAAGGTCCACACCGCCGCCGGTACGGACGAGAGGGACGTGCTGCGGCTCGCGGGCGCCCTGGAGCACTCCTCGGAGCACCCGATCGCGCAGGCCGTCGCCACCGGCGCCGCGGCCAGGGTGGGCACGCTGCCGACGCCCGAGGACTTCGCCAACGTCCCCGGTCTCGGCGTGCAGGGCGTCGTCGAGGGCCACGCCGTCCTCGTCGGCCGCGAGAAGCTGCTCGGCGAGTGGGCGATGGAGCTGCCGAAGTCGCTGAAGTCCGCCAAGGACGCGGCGGAGACGGCCGGCAGGACCGCCATCGCGGTCGCCTGGGACGGCGAGGCCCGCGCGGTCCTGGAGGTCGCCGACGCCGTCAAGGAGACCAGCCCGGAGGCCATCCGGCGGCTGCGCGCCCTCGGTCTGACCCCGATCCTGCTCACCGGCGACAACAAGGCCGTCGCCGAGGCCGTCGCCGCCGAGGTCGGCATCGACGAGGTCATCGCCGAGGTCATGCCGCAGGACAAGGTCGACGTCGTCAAGAAGCTCCAGGGCGAGGGCCGTTCCGTCGCCATGATCGGCGACGGCGTCAACGACGCCGCCGCGCTCGCCCAGGCCGACCTGGGTCTCGCGATGGGCACCGGCACGGACGCCGCCATCGAGGCCGGCGACCTGACCCTCGTACGGGGCGACCTGCGGGCCGCGGCCGACGCCATCCGACTCTCCCGCAGGACCCTCGGCACCATCCGGTCCAACCTCTTCTGGGCCTTCGCCTACAACGTGGCCGCCCTCCCGCTCGCCGCGGCCGGCCTGCTCAACCCCATGATCGCGGGAGCCGCCATGGCCTTCTCCTCGGTCTTCGTCGTCGGCAACAGCCTGCGCCTGCGAGGCTTCCAACCCATCGACAAGTAAGGCGAACCAACACCGAGGGGCGGACCCGGCCGGGTCCGCCCCTCTTCCGTGCCCCGTCGCCCCCCTCACGCCAGCCGCCGCCCGCCGAGGCGCCTTCGTCCGGCTCTCGTCTCCCACCCCGCCCGGCCACCCGTGGGCGGGGCACGGTTGACTGTCGGAGGGGCGGGCCGCGCCCCGCCGTGTGAAGCCAGACCGCCCGGCTGCCAGCCCTCAGTCAGGCGTCGCGCGCAGCCGCCGCCGACCTCCCCTACAACCGACCGACCCCGACATCACGAACAGCACGAGGTGAAGCACCATGTCCCCCTCCTCGACTCCTTTCCCCCGAAAGCGCACCCACGGTCTTCTCGCGCCGGGCGCCATCGCCGCCGCAACCGTCCTGCTCGCCGCATGCGGCGGGGGCAGCCCCTCTGATAGCGCCGCTGCCCCGGGCGAGGAGCCGCAGCCCGCGCTGCACAGCCACATCCACGGACTCGGAATCGACCCGGAGGACGGCCGGCTCTACGTGGCCACCCACGAGGGGATCTACACCGCGGACGACAAGGGAAGCCCTCAGCTCGTCGGGAACAGCAGGGACGACTTCATGGGCTTCACCGTGACCGGTGCCAAGACCTTCCTGGCCAGCGGCCACCCGGCCCCCGGCAGTGACCAGCCGGACAACCACGGGCTGATCAAGAGCACCGATGCCGGAAAGTCCTGGAAGACCGCCTCACTCAAGGGCGAGGCGGACTTCCACAGCCTCGACCACGCCAAGGGCATCACTTACGGGTACGACAGCACGGGCGGTCTGCTGCGCGTCAGCAAGGACGGCACGACCTGGCAGGACCGGGCCCGCCTGCAGGCCCTCGACTTCGCGGTGAACCCCGCCGACCCGAACCAGCTCGTCGCCACCACGGCGGAGGGCGTCGCACGCAGCACCGACGGAGGCGCGACCTTCGCCCCCGGCCAGGGGCCGGGTATGGAATTCCTGTCCTGGGCATCCCCGGAATCCCTCTTCGGCGTCGACTTCACCGGTGCCCTCAGCATCAGCTCGGACGGCGGAAGCACCTGGAAGAAGACGGCTTCCGTACCCGGAGGCCAGCCGCAGGCCCTGACCGCCGTCGACGAAAAGCACATCCTCGCGGCCACCCAAGACGGCATCTACGAGTCCCGGGACGCGGGGAAGACGTTCACCAAGCGCCTGTCCGTAGCGAGCGGCGATCACCACTGACGAAAGCGGCATCCTGGCGTGATCACGCCATCGCGTGTTGCCGCAAGGGAATGCGCTTGTCGAGCGCCGCGCGCCCACGCCAGGATGCTTCACGGCTCGGGATCCGGCGTCCCGGTACCGAGCCACAACGACCAGGACCGGGCGATGCCCCAGGGTTGCAGGCACGTCTGCGGCACATCCCCCGCCCGCCCGGCGTACCTCACGGTGCTCGCCCGGTCCTACGGCTTCTCGAGACGCGACAAAATCGGGTGTCCAGGGGAGGGCGAGAATGCTGGAGAGGCAGAGCACAGTTGGCAGCGTCCCCATCGGCTCGTTCGTAGCCTTGGGAGACAGCTTCACCGAGGGGCTCGGCGACGAGACTCCCGACGGCACTCTCCTGGGGTGGGCCGATCGCCTCGCCGACCTGCTGGCCAGCCGCTCGCCGGTGCCCTTCCGCTACGCCAATCTCGCCGTTCGTGGCCGGCTCATCGACGAGATCCTCGAGGAGCAGGTGCCGCAGGTGGCGAAACTGACGCCGGACCTGGTGAGCTTCTGCGCCGGCGGCAACGACATTTTACGGCTGGGCAGTTCCGTGGATCGCATCGCCGAGCGGTTCGAGGAAGGAGTCGTCGAGCTCAGCTCCACCGCGAAGACCGTGCTCGTGTTCACCGGCTTCGATCCCCGGGGAACGCCCGTACTGCGCCGACTGCGCGGAAAGATCGCCACTTACACCGCGCACATCCACGCCATAGCGGACCGGCACGGATGCCTGGTCGTGGACCTCTGGTCGATGAAGGCCCTCCAGCATCCCCGCGCGTGGAGCGATGACCGACTGCACCTGTCGTCCGAAGGGCACCGACAGGTCGCACTACGAGCCGCAGGCGTTCTGGGGCTACGCCCGATGCTAAGCACACCCGCAACCCACGCGCTGCAGGGACGCGTACGACAGCCCCAGAGGCTGGACGACCTCCGCTGGGCCAAGGAACACTTCCTTCCCTGGCTCGGCCAGCACCTGCTCGGCAGGGCATCCGACGAGGTCCTGGAGCCGAAGCGTCCGCAACTGCTGCCCCTGTAGCTCCCCGATGGCCCCCTGCCGTCGGCAGTCAGTTCTCTTCCCAGTTCCGCACGGCCGAGAGCACCTCCATCCGCAGGTTCCAGCGGCCGTTCCGCCCCGTGAGCTGCACAGCCGCCAGGGGTGGCACATCGATCCGCCAGAACAGCGCCCGCGGCATGCCCAACGCACCGACAACCGCCGCACGCACCACCGACTGCTCCGCGACAGCCAGCACCCGCCCGGCGTCAGCGGGCAATCCGTCGAGCCAGACTGCGACCCGCTCGCACACCTCTGACACGGACTCGCCACCATGCGGCGCCGCTTCGAGGTCGGTCGTCCAGGCCGCGAGCCCGTCGCTCTCCCGCTCGGCGACTTCGCCGAGGGTCCGCCCTGCCCACCTGCCCATGTCCATGTCGCGAAGGGCCGGCTCCACTGTCACCACGTCCCACCGCAGGGCTCGGGCCGTCCGCTCGCACCGCTCCGACGGTGCCGAGTAGTGCAGTGAGGCTCGCGGCAGGGCAGCAGCCATCTCCCCGGCCCGCCGCAGCGCCCGTTCGTCCAGCGGCGCCTCGCCGAATCGCACATCGCGCTCCACAGCGGCGGGAGCGCACAACAACGTGAGCCGGACGTTCACGAGCGGTCCCTTCGTTGTGCACAGAACCGGATCATCGTAAGACGCTTACGACGAGGGCTTTCGCAGCAATTTCCGACCCGCTTGTGGCACGCCTCACATCGCGCCGCATGGACCCTCATTGAGACTAAGTCTCTAAGCAGCTTAGTATTCGCGGAGTCTTCGCACAGCCGGTCGCCCACTCGGGGCGGCGACGGAGACGCCGCCGTGCCCGCTGTATGCCCCGCCCTTCGGCGGCCAAGGAAGAAGGAGCTCCGCCGTGGCCTCCCACCGCCGCCCGAAGCAGTCCAATCCGCGCTACACCGGCGTCATCACCGCCACCGCCGCGGCGGCCGTGGCCCTGTCCACCCAGACGGCCTCGGCCGACCCGCTGCCTGACCCCAACAAGAAGGGGGTCAAGGCGCAGGTGGACCGCCTCTATGAGCAGGCGACCCAGGCCACCGAGAAGTACAACGGAGCCAAGGAGAAGGCCGACGAGCTCAAGAAGCAGGTCGCGACGCTCCAGGACACCGCCGCCCGCAAGCAGGGCGAGCTGAATGAACTGCGTGACCGGATCGGCACGGTGGCCGCCGGCCAGTACCGTTCCGGCGGATTGGACCCGGCCCTCCAGCTGTTCCTCTCCGAAGACCCCGACACGTACTTGGAGAAGGCGTCCGCCCTGGACCGCGCCGGCGACCGGCAGGCTGCCGTACTGCAGCAGTTCCTCTCCCAGCAGCGGGTCCTCCAGCAGCAACGCACGGAGGCGTCGGAGAAGCTGCGCGATCTGGACTCCGTTCAGAAGGAGCTGGGCAAGCGGAAGACGGAGATCCAGGGCAAGCTGCGCGAGGCCCAGCGCCTCCTCAACACCCTGTCGGCGAAGGAGCGGGCCCGGATCAACGAAGAGGAGGACCGGGCCAACCGGGCCAGCGCACGGGTCGACCTCGGCAACGAGGCGAGCGCCTCGCAGCGCGCCGCCGCGGCCTTCGCCGCCGCCAAGAGCAGGGTCGGCATGCCCTACGTCTGGGGCGCGAGCGGCCCGAGCTCCTTCGACTGCTCCGGCCTCACCTCCTGGGCGTACCGCCAGGCCGGCGTGACGATACCCCGCACCTCCCAGGCCCAGGCGAACGCCGGCACACGCATCAACTCCCTCAGCGACCTGAAGCCCGGCGATCTGATCCTCATGCGCAGCGACCTCAGCCACGTCGGCTTCTACGCCGGCAACGGACAGATCCTCCACTCCCCCAAGCCGGGCGCGCAGGTGCGTTACGAGTCCATCGCCCGCAGCGGCATGCCCTTCATGTGGGGCGTACGCATCGGCTGACGCACACAGCAGAGGGGGCGCCGGTACGAGACCGGCGCCCCCTCCCGTGTGGACGGGCATCAGGCCGAGGGCGCCACCGCTCTCGGCTCCGCGGCCCCGATCCGCGCGCCTGCCCGGCGCGGCTGCAGCAACCGCTCGGCCAGCACGCCGAAGACGAGACCGAATCCGGCCCACAGCACCGCCTGGACAGCGAGCGCGGAGATGCGGAACTGCCAGACGACCTCGGCCGGGAAGTCCTTCGGCATCTCGTTGACCGCCGGCAGGAACGCGTACGCGAGTCCGACGGCGAGGACGAAGAACGCGCCTGCCGCGATGGTCGCGTTCCAGTTGCCCAGACGGGGCGCGAGCCGCTTGCCGAGGATCACCGCGGCGACGGCGAGCAGCACGCTGAGCACCACCATGAGCAGGTAGAGGGTGGTGCGCTGGCTGATGGTGGCCGCGTCGCTGACCGCAGGCGGGTTGGCCGGGTACTTGAGGAACGGCACGATGTAGACCGCGACCAGGCCGCTGAGCGACAGAAGACCAGCCGTGGCGCGGGGGCCGAACGCGCCGACGCGGCCCAGGGCGAAGCAGTACGCCAGCGCGGCGATGCCGCCCAGGCCGACGCCGTAGACGAGGACACCGGTCGCGAGACCAGTGGTGGACTGGGCCGCACGGCTGACGAGTTCCTCGCCCTCTTCGTGACTGTGCGCTGCTTCGTAGGCGATGCCCGCCTCGGTCGGCGGCTCGCCGAGGAAGTAGGCGACGACCAGGGCGAGGAGACCGGCCACGAGGCCGGCCGCCATCCCACGCGCGAGGAGCTTGCCGACAATTGTCGAGTTCATGATGTGTGGTTTTCCCTGTCTCAGTGGCAGGGGAAGCCGAGCAGGTGACGGCCGTCGTGCACCCACTCGTGGACGCCTTCGCCGGCGAAGATCGCGGTGGCGCCCTGCTCGGCGCCGACGAGGAAGAGCGCGAGCAGCATCAGGGCCCCGAAGAAGACGGCCAGGGCAGGATCGACTTGATGGGGAGTACGGTGGGGGTGGCAACGGCACTCGGCTGAGCGGTGGCCTGAGCCATGGCAGGACCTCCAAGGGGAACACGCGTCCCGGTCGGTGGAGCTCGACCGACGGGGCGAGTCTGACTTGCCGGACCGCACCGCTCAGAAGATGAGCGGCTGCCGCCGAGCACACAGTGGCGCGACCGTGCCGGATTCCCACTGGCTTCCGCTGCCCGTCGATTGACTTGTCCTGGTCAAGGTAGCCGAAGGCACCCGGCCCCACCAAGCTTCTAAATAACTTAGAAGGATCGATTAGGGTTCCCCCATGACCGATCCACATGCCCCGGGGGTGGCCTCAGCGGCGCGACAGGTACGCCTGCATGGCGCGGTGCAGGGTCCTGTTCACCGTCCCCTGCAGGGGCAGCTCCCACTCACCGAGGGTCTCCGCCACTTCCCCTCCGGTGCCGAGCTTCCAGCGCATCAGCCCGAAGGACCGCTCTGCGGGGTCGAGGGTGTCCGGTACGCCCCGCATGTCGTAGACGGTAGCCCCCAGGGAGTGCGCGTCGCGGATCAGTCGCCACTGCAGGGCGTTGCTCGGCCTTACCTCGCGGCGGTGATCGGCGGAGGCTCCGGTCTGGTACCAGGCCCGCCGGCCCGCCACGATCATGGTGTGGGCGGCGAGCACCTCGCCGTCGTGCCGTGCGAGGTAGAGCCGCATGCGCCCGTTCTCCTCCGCGTTGAGCTCTCGGTGCTGCCGCTGGAAGTACGGAAGCGAGCGCCCCAGGCGGAAGCCGTCACGCCGCTCGGTGACCTGCAGCAGGTCGTAGAAGGCGGGAAGGTCCTCGGCGGTGCCGAGGTAGGTCTCCACCCCGGCTGTCTGCGCCTTCTTGATGTTGCGCCGCCACTCCTGATTGAAGCCGGACCACAGGTCGTCGGTGCTCCGGCCGGCCAGCGGAAGCTCGAACAGGTGGCGCGGCTGGGCGTCGCCCGCGCCGCCGACCTCGCCGCAGCGCCGCCATCCGGCCGCCCGCAGCCGGTCCGCCACGGCCGATCCGACCGGCTCGACGACGTCCGGCAGCACGTCTCCGACCCGGCGCCCGGGGCCCACGGCCGCCTTGAGCGTCGCGGCGCTCCAGCGGCGGTACGCCAGGGGCGGCCCCATCCGTACGGCGAAGGCGCCGGCTGCCCGCAGGTGGTCGAGGAGCAGCTGAAGGACGTCCATCAGGGCCGGGTCGGCCCAGTCCAGCACCGGGCCCTCCGGGATGTAGGCGAAGTACCGCCGGGTCCCGGGCAGCGGCCGGTACAGCACCTGGGCGGCGGCACGCTGGCGTCCTGTCCCGTCGAACCAGCCGATCCACTCGGCCCGCCACCCCTCCTTGACGGCGCTCCAGGAGGGGAGCTGGAGGAAGCTGACCTGCTCGCCCCGTGCACGCCCCGAGAGGGAGTCGAGGTAGGCCAGGTGCTGCTCAGGGGTCGTGGGCATGATCTCCAGGGCACCGGCACTGTGGGTCATCTGCACCTCGGCGACAGCCATGTCGAAGGTCTCCTCGTTCTGGTCCTTGCGCCCCCTTCGGGAGGGCGGCGGGATACCCCCGCCTGTCTCATGCACGCCCGGCGGCACCGGAATGTGGCAGACGACTTCGCAGGGATCCGCGGAACCGGCTCGCGGGCAGGTGCGGCGTGACGGGGACAAGGCCGGCGGGAGCCGATGTCGACGCCCTGAAGACGGACACGGGCAGCGGGCGCGGCAAGGCGTCGATGATGCTCGGTTCGCTCGTCTCCCGGATCACGGGTTTCGTACGGAGCGCGGTGGTCGTCGCGGCCCTGGGGACGGCCTTGCTGGCCGACGCCTACAACGTCGCCAACACGGTGCCGAACATCGTCTACATCCTGCTCATGGGCGGGGCGCTCAACTCGGTCTTCATGCCCGAGCTGGTGCGTGCGGCAAAGGAGCACGAGGACGGCGGGGCGGCGTACACCGACCGGCTCATCACCCTCTGCCTGCTCGCGCTCACCGCGATCACCGCCGTGGCTGTGCTCGCGGCGCCGTGGATCGTCACCGCGTACACGGACTACGCCGACGCCCAGCGCGACCTCACGGTGGCCCTGGCCCGCTACTGCTTGCCGCAGATCCTCTTCTACGGCGCCTTCACCGTGCTCGGGCAGGTGCTCAACGCTCGGGGTCGGCTCGGCGCGATGATGTGGACGCCGGTCCTCAACAACGTCGTCGTGATCGCCGTCTTCGGGATCTACCTCGTGGTCGCCGCGACGGCGACCAGCGCCGGCGAGGTCACCGAAGGACAGCTGCTCCTCCTCGGCCTCGGCAGCACGGCCGGAATCGCGGTACAGGCGCTCGCCCTGCTGCCCGCCCTGCGGTCGGCCGGGTTCCGGTGGCGCCCACGGTTCGACTGGCGCAACTCCGGGCTCGGCCGACCGGTGCGGGCCGCGGTGTGGACGCTGCTGCTCGTGCTCGTGAACCAGGTCGCGTACTGGGTGGTGACCCTGCTCACGACGACGGCCGGTGTGAGGGCGGACGCCGAGGGCATCGCGGCGGGTGTCGGGTACACGGCGTACGGCAGCGCGTATCAGCTGTGGGTCGTCCCGCAGGGCATCATCACGGTCTCCCTGGTGACGGCTCTGCTGCCCGTGATGAGCCGCGCGGCCGTCGACGGCGACCCCGGCCGGATCGGCGCGGAGCTCACCCGCTGCCTCAAGACCACGGCGGTGGCGATCGTCCCCGCCGGCATCGTCTTCCTGCTCCTCGCACCCCGCCTCACGGGCGTGGCCTACCAGTACGGGCAGGTGACCGAGGCCGACGCACAGGCGATCGGCTGGGTCCTCGCCGCCTTCGCTCCGGGCCTCGCGGCGTTCTCCGCGCAGTACGTCCTCGCCCGGGGCTTCTACGCGCTGGGGGACACCCGTACACCCTTCTTCCTCACCCTCGTCATCGCCGGCCTCAACGCCGGCCTGTCACTCGCCGCCTACGCGCTACTGCCCGCGCGCTGGGCCGTGGTCGGCATCGCCGACGCGTACGCATTGGCCTGCACGGCTGGACTCGCGTGTACGGCAACCGTGCTACGACGGCGTCTGGGGCGGGGCTTCGAGGGCGCGCTCCGAACGCACCTGCGGCTCGCCGTCGCATGCCTGCCGGGTGCCGGAGCGGCGCTCGCCGTCGACCAGCTGAGCATCCGTGTGCTGGGCGACGGCCCGCTCGTCGACGCAGCCGTGTTGCTGGCGGGCGCGGGGTCCATCGGTCTGTCCGTGCTGTTGCTCGCCCGCCCGCTCGGTGTGCCGGAGGCGGACGCCCTCCTGACACCGCTGCGGCGACTGGGCGCCCGCGGCCGGCACCGTACGGAACGACCAGGAGGCGGCCTGTGAACACTCCGGTGCACGACTCCGCCGAGCGGGACTTCGAGAGGTTCTACGCGGAAAGCGTGCGGCGCATGATCGTCGTCGTGTACGCGGTCACGGGCGACATCGCCGAGGCGGAGGACGCCGTACAGGAGGCGTACGCGCGAGCCTGGCCGCGTTGGTCGGAGCTGGCCGAGCAGGGAGATCCCACCCCGTGGGTCCGGACGGTCGCCCTGCGGCTGGCGGTCAGTTCCTGGCGCCGGACCCGCAACCGGGTCAAGGCACACTTCCGACACGGGCCGCCCTCGGACGTACCCGGTCTCGACCCGGACCACGTGGCCCTGGTCGCCGCCATGCGTCACCTCTCCCCTGAGCAGCGACGCGCCGTCGTCCTGCATCATCTGGCCGACCTGCCCGTGGAAGAGGTGGCCCGGCAGACCGGCTCGACCAGCACGGCGGTACGCTCCCGCCTCATGCGTGCCCGGCGCATCCTGAACAGCCATCTTTCCGACCCCGCCGCGTCGGAGCCTCCGGCGCGCGCCCGCTCACAGGCGGTCGCACCGTACCGGCCTCGACAGGAGGCGTATCCGCATGAATGACGACAGGTCCACGCCGCTCGCCACGGAACTGGATGCGCGGCTCCAGGACTTCGCGGTCGAGGCCGGTTCCCTCGTCGCGCCCGCCGGCGGAGTCGCCGACGTACGACTCCGAGCCCTACGGCGGCGCGCTCGCCGCCGCACGGGGGCCGCAACCACTGTCGTCGCCTTGGCGCTCACGGCCGGCTGGTGGGTCCTCCCCCGCCCCACGGACGCACGCCTTTCGGCGCAGCCCGGCCCGGTGACCGGCCAACTGGTCGCGGCGGCCTCGATCCTCCCCTCCCCCGGCTCGGGACGCGGGCTGGCTCCCGACTCCCTGCTCTCCCCCACGACCCTGCCCTGGAACGCGACGTACCGCTGGCGGACGGTCTCCACCGGAGACGGGTCGACGGCGACGCTGCCGAGCGGGGGCACCCACCCGTGCACTCTGGTCTGGTTCTCCGAGTCGAGCGCGAGCGACCAGATCGTCCGTACGTACAGCGGCCAGGGACGTGCCACGGCTCAGCACCGGATCGTCGACTTTCCAACCGAAGACCAGGCCCGGCGGAGCGTCGACGACGTGACCGAGGCGCTGCGACACTGCGGCTGGCACGGAGCCCGGACATCAGGGCCGGGAGAAGGACACGGCCCGGACGCACCTGTCGTTTACGACTACGCCTTGGCGAGCGACTCCGGAGCGCCGCTACGCCTCACGCTCGTTCAGTCGGACCACCGCGTGGCCGTGCTGATACTGGCCGCGGCGCACAGCGCCGACCCGACGCACACCGATCCACGCACGGAACGCTGCATGGGGTCGACACCAGGTCGACAGGAGGAACGTTGTTGAGCGGTAAATTTATTTCTTAGTTGCTTAGTAAAGACCCTGACCGATTCCTCCAAATCGGACAATCGAGCGAGCATCTGCACGACTTATTCACGCCATGTTTCGGATGGAATTCCGAACCACCCCGAAGAGATGGTTAAGATAACGGCGTGATTACACCCAGGCCGCGCTCACGTGCGTCGCAAGCCCGCCTTTCGGTGAGGCTGCGACGGCTGCTCGGCTTGGCTGCGCTTCTGTTCGGCCTCTTGGCCGGCCATGGAGTGCACACGGACATGAACGGGGCCGCGGTGACCGCGTCGCCCGCCATGACCAGCGTCTCCCACAGCACAGTGGAACGCTCCGGCGACCTCGATCCGGCACACCCGACACACCCGCCACACGAATGCTCGCCGGAACCACCGGAGGGAACACCGGCACCCAATACGCCGTGCCCCTCACGGCAGCTCGATGTGCCCTATTTCGCCGGGTCCAGCATCGGGACCCAAGCCGACATGGTCAAGGCGACCACAGCACCGTCCGCACCCCCGAGAGCCTCGACGGTTCTTCAGGTCTAGAACGCCCTGCCGCCCGCTCCCTTTCCGCCCACGCGCCCGCGTGCCCGGGGCGAGACGAGCGGCGCGTTCTGCCCCCATGCCCCACCTTTCTCGCGGGTACCGCTCCCTCCTGTCGCTAGGGACCGAGCCGGTACGGCCCCGCCCGGAGGAACTGTGCCTCGCCACCCCAACACCCCTTTAATCGCCGCCATGATCGGCACCCTGCTGCTGTCAGCCTTCCTCTGCTTCACGCCTCTGCACGAAGCCGGGCACCCCCCGGTGGACAGAGACACCGTCACCACCACCGCACTCGGCCCCGATGCCGAGCGCGTGGAAGACCGGTCCCCGCAGCACCGGCACAGCGGCCACGGCATCGACTGTTCTTCACCGGGCGTCGTACCGGAGACCCAGGTCGCGACCCGGCACGTGTCCTACGCCATCGCGCTCGCCGCATCCTTCGGCGACACCACGACCGCGGCGGTCACCGAGGGACGTGCTCCGCCCGACGGCCGAACGGCCATATACGGATCAGGCCGTTCGACGCAGATCCGCGTCTGCCGGTGGCGCATCTAGACCGTTCGGCTCCCGGCCGCGTGCAACGCGGCCGCACTCCCGAACGAGTACTCGACGCGCACCACCGAAATGAGAGCGGATCATGCACTCCTCGACCACCGACGTCACACCCCCCACCCGCTCCGCCCTTTCCGGGCTGGTAGGCAACACCCCGCTGCTCCACATCTCGGAACCGCTCGCCCCCGCCGGCCGCGGCTTCTGGGCCAAGCTGGAGGGCTTCAACCCCGGCGGCATCAAGGACCGCCCCGGCCTGCACATGGTCGAACGGGCCCGCGCCCGTGGCGACCTTCGCCCTGGCGCCCGGATCATCGAATCCACCAGCGGCACCCTCGGGCTCGGCCTCGCCCTCGCCGGCATGGTCTACGGCCACCCCGTCACCCTGGTCACCGACCCGGGCCTGGAAATGTCCATGACCCGGCTGCTGACCGCGTACGGCGCCCAGGTCAACGTCGTCGCCGAACCGCACCCCACCGGCGGCTGGCAGCAGGCCCGCCGCGACCGCGTCGCCCAGCTCCTCGAACAGCACCCCGGGTCCTGGTGCCCGGACCAGTACAACAACCCCGACAACACCACCGCGTACACACCTCTCGCCCTCGAACTCGCCACCGAACTCGGCCACATCGACGTCCTGGTGTGCAGCGTGGGCACCGGCGGACACTCGGCCGGCGTCTCCCGCGTCCTGCGTCAGCTCTATCCGGACCTGACCCTCGTCGGAGTCGACACCATCGGCTCCACGATCTTCGGCCAGCCGGCCCGCACCCGCCTCATGCGCGGGCTCGGATCCAGCATCTACCCCCGAAACGTGGCGTACGAGCAGTTCAGCGAGGTGCACTGGGTGGCGCCGAGCGAGGCGGTGTGGTCCTGCCGTCAGCTCGCCACCTCCCACTACGCCACGGGCGGCTGGAGCGTCGGCGCCGTTGCCCTGGTCGCCGGCTGGCTCGCCCGCTCCCTCCCCAAGGAGACACGGATCGCCGCAATCTTCCCGGACGGCCCGCAGCGCTACCTCGGCACCGTGTACGACGACGACTACTGCGCCGCCCACGGTCTGCTCGACGGGCCCCCCGCGATCGAGCCCGACGTCATCGGCCGCCTCGACGAGAAGGAGGTCACCCGCTGGACCCGCTGCGCCACCGTGGTCGACCCCCTCACGCTCACCGACACGGACGCTGACACGGACGTGAACGTGGACGTGGACGGCGAGGACCTCGCGGACTCCGCGGAGGAGCAGATCTGATGAAGGGCACGATCTCTCAAGTCCGTTCGTACGACCGCAGCGTGCAGCTGTTGATGGTGAACCAGTTCACGATCAACCTCGGCTTCTACATGCTGATGCCCTATCTCGCGGCGCATCTCGCCGGGCCTCTCGGCCTCGCCGGCTGGCTCGTCGGGCTGATCCTCGGCGTACGGAACTTCAGCCAGCAGGGCATGTTCCTCGTCGGCGGCACCCTCGCGGACCGGCTCGGCTACAAGCCGATGATCATCGCCGGCCTCGTCCTGCGGACCGTCGGCTTCACGACCCTTGGCCTGGTGGACTCCGTCCCCGCGCTGATCGCCGCCTCAGCGGCGACGGGCCTGGCCGGTGCCCTCTTCAACCCGGCCACCCGCGCCTATCTCGCCGCCGACGCAGGTGAGCGCCGGGTCGAGGCGTTCGCACTCTTCAACGTCTTCTACCAAGCGGGAATCCTTCTCGGCCCGCTGGTGGGCATGGTGCTGACAGGCGTGGACTTCCGCGTCACGTGCCTCGTCGCAGCAGGCACCTTCGCCGTGCTCAGCGTGGTGCAGATCCGCGCCCTCCCCGCCCGCCGGGCCAAGGAGACGAAGGAGAAGGAGGGACAGAGCGTGCTCGCCGAGTGGCGCGGCATCCTCGCCAACCGACCGTTCCTGCTCTTCTCCGTGGCCATGATCGGCTCGTACGTCATGTCCTTCCAGGTCTACCTGGCCCTTCCCCTGGAGGTC
Organism: Streptomyces sp. NPDC006339; assembly: GCF_040612775.1. Classification (NCBI taxonomy): domain Bacteria; kingdom Bacillati; phylum Actinomycetota; class Actinomycetes; order Kitasatosporales; family Streptomycetaceae; genus Streptomyces; species Streptomyces sp. NPDC006339. Next base: position 33,896 of record NZ_JBEXQW010000040.1, on the reverse strand, counting down.
CGGCGCCTCGGCGGAGAAGGCCAGTTCGGCACGACGGCCGTCGCCATGCTGTTCGCGGTCTCCGGGCTCAGCACCATCCTCTTCCAGACGAGGGTGACCGCCTGGTGCAAGGCCCGTATGGAGCCGGGACGCGCCCTCACCTGGGGTCTGCTCACCATGGGCGTGGCGTTCGTGCCTCTCCTCGCCGCCACCGCGGTTCCCGTACCGAGCGGAGGCATCGGGCTGTGGCTGCTGGCCGCCGTACCGCCGACGCTGGCCGCACTGCTGCTGGCGATCGGGACGATGATCGCCTACCCCTTCGAGATGGACACCATCGTCCGGCTCTCCGGCAACCGCCTCGTCGCCACGCACTACGGCCTCTACAACACCATCTGCGGAGTCGGCATCACCTTCGGCAACCTCCTGACCGGCGCGGCGCTCGACGCCGCCCGCAAGGCCGGCCTGTCCGCCCTGCCCTGGCTGGCGCTGACCGCGCTCGGCCTGACGTGCACCGCCGCCCTGTACGGCCTGCACCGCACCGGCCGCCTCGCCGAACCACCGGCCGAGACCCAGCCGCAACCCGTGACCGTCTGACCTGACGCCGGCGGCAGGGGGCGGGCGCCCACGACGCGCCCGCCCCCGCACCGCCATGCCCATCTTCGGGAGTGAACCTTGACGACCGTCCCGTCGCGGAAGGCGCGTACCGCCGTGCGGCTCTATCCGTTCCGCGCCGTCCGATATGCCCCGGCGCGAGCCGGCCAACTGTCCGCCGTACTCAGCCCCCCGTACGACGACATGAGCCCCGCCTACGCCCGCGCCCAGCGCGCACGCCCCCACCACATAGCCCGTCTGCTCTTCGCGCCCGATCCGCAGGACGCCGCAGGTCAGATGGAACGGTGGCTGGAGCGCGGCGTTCTGCGCCGAGATCCTGAGCCTTCCCTGTACGTCTACGAGCAACGGCTCGGCCCCCGGCTGCTCCAGCGCGGCCTGATTGGCGAACTCGCCCTCTCCGGCGGGCAGGCCGAGCCCGTGGTCCCTCACGAGGATGTGCGGGATCACGTGGTACAGCAGCGCGCGGTCCACATGTCCCGCCTGCGTGCGCAGTTGGAACCCCTCCTGCTCACCCACCGTGCTGCCGAGGGTACCGGCCGCCGCCTTGCGGCCTGGGTAGCCGAACACCCCCGCGTCGCGTCCGCCCAGCTCGGCGGTATCACGCACTACCTGTGGCGGTGCTCTGACCGCGCCGATCAGGCCATGCTCACCGCCGGCCTTGCCACGAGCCAGGTCCCGCTGGTCGCGGACGGCCATCACCGCCTTGCGGCCTGTCAGCGCCTCAGCAGGTGGCGGGACGGCCTCCCCTGGAACCGCAGTCTCGCCCTGCTCGTCGACTCGGCCTCTACACCACTGCGGCTGACTGCGATCCACCGCGTACTTCCCGGCCTTGACGCGGAGAAGGCCGCACGGGCGGCGGCCGGCGTGGCCCGCGTCCGCCCGCTACCGTCCGGTCCACGCCTGCCCCGGCCCGACGAGCTGGTCCTCGTCGGCGGCGGGAATGCGTGGAGCGTGACGGATCCGAGCTCGGCGGCGGTCGTGGACGCGCTGGAGGGGCTGCCATCCGCATGGCACCGGCAGCCGGCCGCGGTCACCGACCACCTCCTCATCGCGCGCTGCTGGTCAGTGCCGGATCTGCCCGGCACGGTCACGTACCTGCACGACGCGAACCGGGCCGTGGCCGCCGTGACGGCCGAGGGGTCGGGCACTGCCGTCCTCCTGCCCACACCAATCACGGGAGAAGTCCGCGAACTCGCCGAGCAAGGGGTGCTCATGCCGCGCAAGTCGACCTCTTTCGGCCCCAAGCCCGCAGCTGGTCTGGCGATGCGGGTTCTCACCCCATAGGGCAGGCGGTGTGGTCGGGGTCGCCGCGTCCGGCAGGACCGGCCCCCGACCACACGTGCCGCTTGATCGGGCAGAACCGGAACCTGGCCACGGTTGATAGTGGCTTCCCGCAGCGGAGCGCGGTGGCCGTCCGCCCAAGCCGTCCTGGACGAGGACCAGTGACTCCGGCCAGAGCCGCGAGCACCCAGCGCGGATCACCGAACGGACGGCCGGACTACTCAGCCGCCCTCAGAGTCGAGCAGGTACCCAGCGCCACGAACGGTGCGGATGGCATGCCGGCCGAACGGCGCGTCGATCTTCATCCGCAAGTAGCGGATGTAGACATCGATGACGCTCTCGCTGCCGTCGTAGTCGGCGTCCCAGACGTCGCTCAGGATGTCTGCCGTGTCGAGCGCCTTGCCTTTGTGGCGCATGAGGAATTCCAGCACGTGGAACTCGTGCGAGGTCAGCACTATGGAGGTGTGGCCACGGGCCACGCGATGTCGGGAGGGGTCCAGTGTGAGGTCGCCGGCCACGAGCGCCGCAGAACGCGCGGCTGAGGCCGCACCGCGACAGAACTCTCAGCCGTGCGACCAAGTCCACCAAAGAGAAGGGCTTGGTCAGGTAGTCGTTGGCGCCCAGGTCGAACGCGGCGGCCTCGTCATCCTCACCGTACTTGGCGGTGAGCATCAGCACGGGCGTCCACACGTCCCGCGAGCGCATCCGCTGGAGAACCTCGTACCCCTTGAGGCCGGTCAGCATGGTGTCGACGACCACGACGTCGTAGTCGCGCTCTGTCGCAGCCCAGAGCCCGTCGACGCCGTTGGACACCGCATCGACCTCGATGTGCTCTGAGAGCAGGGCCCGCTGGACCGTCTCGGCGATCCGCGGCTCATCCTCCACTAGCAGGATCCGCATCAGCCGCTCTCCAACTATTGCGGCGGCGCAGCTCGGCCGGGGTGACCGCGACAGGCGGCGCACTGCGGCTTCGATGCCGAGCTCATCTCCGGCCAACCCGGGGTTCGGGCGAAGGGGGACGCGCCGACCCGCCACCCCGCCCTGCCGCGGCAAGCGCCCCTCACCGCGGCAGAGCGGTCGGTTCCTCGGTGGGGTCAGCTCCTACCGAGCATCTTGTTCATCTGCTCGATCTCGGCCGTCTGGGCCTTGATCACCTCGTCGGCCAGCTTGAGGGCGGGGCCATACTTACCCTCCGCCTTCTCCTTCTTGGCCATCTCGATGGCACCCTCGTGGTGCTTGATCATCATCTCGGCGAACATCTTGTCGAACTCGGCGCCCTTGGCCTTCATGAGTGCGTCCATGTCCGCCTTGCTCATCATGCCGGGCATGCCGTTCGCCATGTCGTGGCCCTGGCCGGACATGTCGGCGGGGACCTCCTCGCCCCACGAGGTGAGCCAGCCGGACATGGTCTTGATCTCCGGATCCTGGGCGCCCTTGATCTTCGCGGCCAGTTCCTTGGTCTCCGCGGACTCCGCCCGCGTCGGGGCCAGGTCGGCCATCTCCACGGCCTGCCGGTGGTGCTGGATCATGTCCTTGGCGAAGGAGACGTCCGCCGTGTTGTGGTCACCGGTCTGCGCCGGCGCGCTGGTGGCGGGGGCGGAGGTCGTGGACTCCATGGAGCCCATGTCGTGGCCGCTTCCGCCGTTGCCACCACAGGCGGCGAGCACCAGGGCGGCGACGCCACCGGTGGCGACGAGGGCGGTACGACGGATCAGCTTACGGTGCGTGTTCATGTATGACTCCTGCGTTCACTTCGGAAGGTATGCCGGTGAGCGCCGCCTCGCCCGATGGGACGAGCCACATGGGGAACGGCGCCGCGGTGCTTCCTAGATCCGCAGGAGCTGAAGTTCGGCGAGGGAGGGCGGAGCACGGCCGCCGTCGGCTGCAGCGGTGTCCGCGATCACGAGGCCGGCGGCCGGCTCGGCCGGGCAGATCACCGTGGGCTGGAGCGGGGGGAGCGAGGCCGAGGCTCCGAGAGCGGCCGTGGCGCACGTCGGATCGGCATGGTCGCCAGGCTCTCCGTGCCCCGAGCAGTCGTGATCGCAGTGCTCAGTCGCCGCGTCGATCACCACCACCGCGGGCTGGGACGAGCCGCTCGCCTGCGCGATCGCGGGTACGGGCCCCATGGCGTGCATGCCCAGCAGCCCAAGGAGCACGGCCAGGACAAGAAGCACGTGCAAGCGCATCCTCTTCGGCTGCCCCGCACACGTCCTGTCGGCCCTCATAGCCCCATCGTAGGCCCTGGTCCGTATGGCTACGGCAAGGCGGTGTGCAGCGTTTCGCTGAGCTGTCCGGAGCGGATCTCAGCGGGTGAGATCGGTCAGACTGTTGAGTGCGGTGTCGATCTCCGCCGGCGTGTTGATCACGGCCGTGCCGATGCGGGTGTAGTTCAAGGTGGACAGCCGCACACGGCGGGCGGCGGCGTGGTCGACGACCTGCTGGTGGGTATACCCGACCACGCTGAAGCAGGTGATGCCGGCTGAAAGATCCGGGCCGGCAGGTGTGTGCACGGTGACCCCGGGGATGCGGCCCAGTCCTTGCTTCGCCCGTGTCGACAGCTGTGTGATGCGGGCGGCAACGCGTGCTCGGCCCAGGCGCTCATGCAGCTCTACCGCCGCCGGCAGGGCGAAGGCATGCTCGAACGCCAGGAACCCGCCGGGCGACAGGGACGCTGTTCCTCCGCTCGCGATGAAGCTCACGAACGTGGGCCGCAGCTGGTCGAGGACATCCGGCGCCACCCAGACCAGTCCCGTTCCCCTGGGGCCGAACAGCCACTTGTGCGTTCCCGCGACCACCACGTCCGCGCCCAGCCCGGCGGCGTCCTCGTCCACTGCCGCAAGCCCGTGCACGCCGTCGACGACCAGCAGGCACCGGTCGGCAGAACTGCGCCCTTCATTGGCCCGGCGCACCGCCTCGGCCACCGCCCGCACCGGCATACGGAGCCCCGTGCTCGACTGCACCCAGGTGATCCCGACGACTCTGGTGTTCGGGCGGATCGCCTCGCCGACCGCCGCTGCGATGCCCTCGGCCGTCGCGGTGGCCGAGTCGGCGAACCAGGAGGCCAACCGCACCGTGTTGCCGTGCTTCTCGGCGGCCAGCCGGGCGGCGGTGCGATGGGAGTTGTGGTCGAGCTCCGTCAGCAGGAACTCTTGTCCCGGACGGGTCACGACGCCGTTGTAGACGACGCCCAGCCCGATACTCGTGCTCGCCGTCATCGCGATCTCCTCGGCCCGGCCACCCAGATAGCCGGCAAGCGCCTGGCGTACCCGGGGCCATCCGGTCGGGCCGTCGGGCAACGACAGCCCCGATGGCACCGACAGAGGATTGGCGTCGACCTGAGCACTCAGATGATCCACCGCATCTCGCACCACCTTCGGATGCGACGCCAGGTAGAACAACGCGAGGTTCACCCATCCCGGCTCCAGACGGAACTGCGCGCGCAAGGCGTCCCAGTCCACTCGCCCATCAGGCGTAGTGACCGGCCGCTCCGGCGGTGTGCTCGCCCCTGCCACGCAGGCGCTGGGCGCGAGGGTGACCGCCACCGCTCCCGCGGATCTCACCAGAAGATCACGCCGGCTCGTCATCGACATCCAGCACCCCTTTGCACCACGACCGGCGAAGCGGCGGCGGAATAGCTGTCGGTGCCCTTCTGGTGACGACGTTACGCAAGGTCGCTGCGGGTGCCCACATACCATCACCCGGACGGCGTGAACCGGGCTTCGTAGGAACAGCCCCTCCGCCTGAGCGGGACTGCCCTCTGAGCTGCCCGTCTACTATGAACGCGAATGCGGGATCAGCGGAGAGGACACGGGCCATGCGTCGGCTGGGGGAGCTTGAGGCGGAGATCATGGACCGCTTCTGGAGATGGAACCGCCCCGCCACCGTGCGTGAGGTCGTCGACGACATCAACCTCCATCGGGATGTCGCGTACACGACCGTGACGACGGTCACCAGCATCCTCTTCAACAAGGGCTACCTCACACGCGCCCGAGACGGTCGGATCTGGCGGTACAAGGCCGTCGCTACCCGCGAGGCGTACTCGGCCGCGCTCATGGAGGACGGCCTGGAAGCGAGTGAGGACCGACCCGCGGCCCTCGTCCAGTTCGTGGAAAACCTCGACGACGACGAGATCACGGCACTCCGCAAGGCCCTTCGAGACGTCGGACGACGGGCGAAGCAGTGAACGCGGCGCCTGCGCTCCTGGGATACGCGGCCGTCGTGGGCGTCGCTGCCCCACGTCTGATGATGCGCAGCGCCTGGCCACACCGAGCACCGGCGCTCGCAGCGGCCATATGGCTCGCCCTCATGCTGTCGTTCACCCTCGCGACCGCGCTCGCCGCGTCCCAGCTGGCCACCCCCACGGAGCACCTGCACGCGGGACTCGTGGGGCTGCTCCACGCCTGCGGCCTGGGTACGGGAGCTTCGGAACCCAACCCGACCACCGCCGACCGGCTGGCCCTGGCGATGCCCCTCGCCGTTGTCACCGCCTTCGCCGGCGCCTACCTCTTTCACGTCGCGCGAGCGGGAATCGTGCGTGCCCGGCACCGCGACCGGCTCGACAAGGTGGGGGTGCGCTCCGACCGCCTGCGCGCCACTGTCCTGCCGCACGGCACCCCCGCCGCGTACTGCCTCCCAGGTCTCCGTTCCCGCATCGTCGTGAGCGAGGCCGCCGTGCGACTGCTCACGGAAGAGCAGCTCGACGCCGTACTGGAGCACGAGCGGGCGCACATCGCCGGCCGCCATCATCTGCTGATCGCGGCCGCACAGGCGTTCGCGACTGTCTTCCCCTGGGTGCCGCTCGCCCGCCGGGGACGGGAGGAGATGGCTGTGCTCCTCGAGATGATCGCGGACGACCGCGCCCTGCGAAGCCACTCCCACGAGGTTTTGGCGACCGCGATGTACGAGATGGCCGCCGGCCGGGCGCCGAAGGCCGCGTTCGGCGCGGGCGGCTCGACAGCCCTCCTCCGCATGAAGCGCATCCTCGGTCCGCGCCGGGCTCCTCACCCGGCTCTCTGGGGCTCGGTGGCCTCCGTCGCCCTGGCCATCCCGCTGCTGCCGCTGCTGGTGGCCTGCCCGCCCGGCGTCTGACCGTACGCACCGACTCCGCCGTCCGACGCACTCACGCCGCTCATCAGGTGGCCCGGGAGGTACGCCCCCGGACCACCTCTCACGGCTCCTTCACGCCACCTTGACCATGGTCTGTCCGCAGCAGCAGGTCGGAGCCTGCTGACCGCCGCACGTCGCCGGGGCGCCCTTCGTCACCGTCAGCTCACAACCGCAGCCCTCGTCGGGACACCGGTAGACCTCGCCCTCACGGAACGGCATTCCGCTCACCTTCTTCTCGCTCGTCGGTCCGTCACGAGCAATGCTGGAACCCGGCCCCTGGGGCCAGGTCAACACTGGAGGTGAGGAGGAGAACATGACATCGCGAGCCCTGACCATCGGCCAAGCCGCGCGCGCGGCGGGCGTGACCCGCAAGGCCATCCGCGTGTACGAGACGAAGGGCCTGCTGCCACGGCCGGAGCGGACATCGACCGGCTACCGGCTCTTCTCCCAGGACGACGTGGAGCTCTTGACCTTCATCCGACGCGCCCGTGCCCTGGGACTGCGTCTCGACGATGTGCACGCTGTACTCGACATCCGCCGTGGCGGGCGGCCGCCGTGCGATGCCGTCCGCGATCTCCTCGACGTGCGCATCGCGGAGATCGACGCCACCGTCGACGACCTCCTTGCCTTGCGCCGGTCCCTTGCCGAGGCCCGGAAGGCCGCCGAGAACGACCGCTCGTGCGGCGAACCGACGCTGGTCTGCTCCATCATCGAGAAGCCCCGGGTCTAAAGGCCCCCGGTCCCGACGCGTCACCCGGGCTGGTTATGATCGCGCCGTGGTAACGGAACCTACGGCGGTGAGCAAGCGCCGCACGCGCGCTCTGGTCCCGCCGTGGTCGCGACTGCTGTGGCTCGGAGCGCTGCTCTTCGGGCTCCTGTACGCACACGGCCTCCACGCCGACAGCAACGCCGGACACACGGCACCGGGCAGTGTCGCCACCGCCGCCGTCGGACACGTCCACGACCGGGTCCAGGCGTCCTTCGACGACCAAGACCCCGATGGGGACCGGGCGCACGCCGTCCAGGACTGCGCGACCGGGCAGCCCCCCGCAGGGTTCGACATCCTTCCGCCCGTAGTGTCCCCGTTTGCCGTGGAGCACGCTCTCGACGACGCGGCCGGCACCGGCAAAGCCGCGGTAACGGTTCCTCCCGCAGCGGGATCCTGCCCCGCCTCGGCCGTTCTGCGTATCTAGCAGGCACTCGGGGCGGCAAGCCGCCTCTTGGGCTCGAGCCCCGCCCCCTTCACTCGGCTCACCGCCAGGTCATCTCTTCGCGTCCGAAGCGCCGTCTCGCCGACAGGCCACGCTTCGGGCCCGCTCCCTCGCGCGTTCCGGCGCCGCTTCCGCCCACTCGGCGGACGGCCGGCTGCCACGCGCCCACCGCACCATGGAAGGCACCCGTGTCCCTGCTCACCGACCGGCCCGCACCTCATGACACCGCGCCACACTCCCCACCCGGAGGACGTGCGGCCACCCGGCGCGCCGGCCGATCCCGCCGAAAGCGCAAGCAACCGCTGGCCGGCCGCTATATCGGCTATGTCCTCTACTTCGTCGGCGCCGGCCTGATCAGCGGCGCCGTGGTGCACCATCCGCTCGACCCCGCCCGTTACACCGTGGTGGCCGTCATCGGCGTCCTCGTCTTCCTCGTCGCTACGCTCGTCAACGAGTTCCTGCTGGCCCAGGACCGGCCGCCGCTCGCCCGCGGGCTCATGGTGATCGGCGCCTCCCTGCTGCTGTCTTTCGGCATCGGCATGCTCAGCGGCGGCCTCCAGCACTTCGAGGACTTCCCGGCGCGCGCGGCGATCCTCGTCCCACTGGGGATCGTCGTCTCGTTCATCGCCTTCGTACTCAAGGACGCGGAGACCTCCTCCCGCCGCATCTTCAGCCCTCTCGGGCTGGCCGTCCTACTTCTCGCCGGCGGTTGCTACTTCGGTCTGAGCACCCTCGCTGCCGGTATGGCCGGTGAGACGGCCGAGGGCGGCGGACACAGCCACGGGGGCAGCGCACCGGAGACCGACGACCACGGTGCCGAGTCCGAACCGTCGGATCCTTCCACGACCACCGAACCGAGCGGGCCCGGCGAGGCGTCCACGAGCGCCGAGCCCGAAGATGCGGCCGATGGTCACGCTCACTGAACTCGGGGCCGGCTCCTGCCCGTCGGGCGGGAACCGCACCGCACTCGCATTCGTCTTCTAAGTCACTTAGAGCATTAGTCGGAGGGTCGCTATGAAGAACACGAGATCCCACAACCAGCGCCGCGCCGTACACATGGTCGCGCTCACCTCGGCCGCCGCACTCCTCGTCGCCGGATGCAGCTCGGCAGGGGCGACCGACTCCGGCACCGAAGGCGCCGGAAAGCCGGCGAAGGAGACCGCGAAGAGCGGCGGACCGTCCTCGATAGCCATCGACACCAAGACGTCCGGAAAGATCACGGTTAAAGCCGACGGAGGCGCGCTGACCTCCGTGGACGTGAGCGCCCCAGGCCCCGGAAAAGTCGAAGGGACGCTCTCCGAGGACAAGTCCGTCTGGACCTCGACCACCCCCCTGGCGCCCGGCGCCACCTACACGATCTCCGCCCGGGGCACCGGAGGTGACGGTGCACCCCTGAGCAAGTCGACGAGCTACACGACCCCGGCGGCCGCACAGACCTTCGTCGGCACGTACAACGCCGACAAGGGGTCCACCGTCGGCGTCGCCCTGCCGGTCTCGATCACGTTCAACAAGCCCATCCACGACAAGGCCGCCGTCGAGCGGAAGCTCAAGGTGACCTCGTCCCCGGCGATCGAGGGCGCCTGGAGCTGGATGAAGGACCGGGACGGAAAGGACCGGATCGACTACCGGCCGAAGGAGTACTGGAAGCCGGGCACCTCGGTCACGCTGCGCATGGACCTCGCCGGCGTGGACGCGGGCGGCGGTGTCTACGGCACCCAGCAGCGCGTCGTGAACTTCCGCATCGGCGACGCCGTGACCAGCACCGTCGACGTCGTGAAGAAGACCATGACGGTCTCCCGTAACGGGAAGGTCCTGCGGACCCTCAAGGTCTCCACCGGCAAGGAGACCTTCGAGACCTGGAACGGCACCATGGTCGTCCTGAGCAAGGTCCCCTCGATCCGGATGAACTCCGCCACCGTCGGCATCTTCGGGCCCGAGGCGTACGACCTCGGCGATGTGAAGTGGGACGTCCAGCTCACCCCGTCCGGTACGTACGCGCACGCCGCGCCATGGAACGAGGGCAAGTTCGGCCGCGTCAACGCCAGTCACGGATGCATCGGCATGAGCACGGCGGACGCCAAGTGGTTCTACGACCAGGTGCGCTTCGGCGACCCGGTCACCGTCGTGAACTCCAAGGACACGGTCGCGGTGAACAACGGCTACGGCGCCTGGAACGTCGACTGGGAGACCTGGAAGAAGGGGAGCGCCCTCTCCTGACTTCGCCCGTCCGGTAGTGACGAAGATCCTGCTGTTCTTCTAAGCAGTTTCGTAGATTACGATCGGTTCCGCCGTCGGCCGGTCCTCAGAGCAGGCTCCCCCGCAGTGGCGTGCTCACTCGGCCGACGGCATCCCTCTTCGAAGGAGTACGCCCATGGGCAGCTGGCCTCTGCGGAGATGGGCCGTCGCCATGGCGGTGGCCCTCCTCACGGCGATCGTGATCGGCGTGCCCACCGGTGTCGTCCCGTCGCCCTTGTACACGCGGATGACGCCGGTCCTCTGGTGGAACTACCCGGTGTGGATCACCAGCTCGGTTCTTGAGGGCTTGCTGGTGGCGACGTACATCCGCGTGGGCCCCCGCCCCGCCGACGAGCGGGCCCCGGAGAACCGGCCCGTGACGGCGCGGGCCCTGGGCGCCGGCCTGCTCTCGGCCTTCGCGGTGGGCTGCCCCATCTGCAACAAGCTCGTCGTGCTCGCCATCGGCGTGAGCGGCGCCCTGTCCTTCTGGGCCCCGCTCCAGCCCGTTCTGGCGCTCGCCTCGATGAGCCTTCTCCTGTACGCGCTGATCCGCCGGCTCCGCACCGCCGAGAACTGCCCCGTACCTGCCTGACGCTCGACGGTCCTTCCCGCGGTCGGCGGAAGATGGTCGCACCGGCATCCCGAGCCCGCCGACGGCAAGTGAAGGCGCCGTGAGCTGACTGCGAGCCCACCGTGGTCCACGCGTGGGCCCGCGAGAACGGCTACGGAGTGGCCGAACCAGGGTCAGTGGCTATGGGATCCATGTCCATCCTCCGTCGGCTCGGCCGGTGCCTTGGCCGGAGGCTCCTGCTCAACGGGAGCCTGGTCCGACTTTGCGGGGGTCCCGGTCGTGGAGCCGTGGTCGTGGCTATGACCGTCGGAGCTGATGGTGCCGGCGAGGGCGGTCATGCCCAGCCAGGCGAGGGCCGCTATGACGACGACGACGGCCGCGAACGGGCTCACGAGGTGCCGCCAGCGGCCCTTGGAGTCCTTGGCGACGAACGCGACGTACGACATGAGCAGGCCGAGGGGGGTCATCCAGGCGCTGCGCTCGGGGAACTGCTCGAAGTGCTGGATGCCGCCGCCGACCAGGCCGACACCGAAGGACAGCAGCAGGGAGAACGCGACGAGCGAGATTGCCTGGCTCAGCGCCGGACGCTCGTCTGCCAGCACGAACTCGTTGACGATGGTGCCGAGGAGGAACACGACGGCGCCGACGACGCAGATGATCGCGTACAGCGACGGATCGATCGGGTAGTGGACGACGGCGCCGGCGATGAGGGCGGCGCCCATGAAGTAGAGCATCTGGCCGCTGTAGCGAGCCGGGAGTGATTTCTTGTCGAAGGTCGGGCGGCGATGTCTCGTGGCGGGGGTCTGGTCGAGCTCGGGCTCGATAACGGTGGTCACGCGGATAGGGCCTTTCAGATCTTGGATATGTGAGAGCAGGCAGAAGCGGCGCCGACACCAATGGCACGGCGCATGCTGGTGCGACTCTCAGCAGCGCAGGATCGAAAGACGGTGCAAGCACGGCGGGTCGCCAGTGCGGCTGATCCAGGGACGCGCGCGGCTTGCCCATCGGCGGAGGACGCGATCGGAGTCCCCACGTCTGAGGAGGAACGTGAACAGGGTGGCGACGATGCACAGCAGCGCCAGGCAGCTCTCTCCGACTCCGCCGTGGTCACAGGGGATTCGCCGTCCGGGTTGTCCAATGTTTTGGTGGCATCGCCGAGGGCGACGTCAGAGTGAGCGTGCTGGCCCTTGTTCCCTGCGTCGATCAGCGATGACTCGACGGCGTGCCCGCTGTGGACCGGGTGATGTGAGGCCACGACGTGCATCGCGAATACGGCAAGGACCACCGCGAGGAGCGTTGCCCGCAGCAACGCTCCCGTGTGATGGTCGCGACGGACCTTGCCTGAGATCACGCTTCACGACCATAGAAGGGCTTGGTAGTGGGAAGGCCGACACGGGCGTCCCCATCTGGACTGGGAGGAAGATAGCACCAGGTGTGAATGCGTCTGCGCGGCGTCCCACGGCGTGGGCTCCACCGTGCTGGCCGGTCCCGTCCTACGAACGGGGGTGCGCCCACTTCCTGGTCGTCGCCATCGGGCGGAGAGCCCGAGCAATGGCCCGACCGAGCAGGCGACCGCCTCCCCGCCGCCCGCGACGAGTGCTGAAATTTCGCTTCTGTACGTGTTGCTCCTTCTTTCCAGGCTTTGTCGCTGAGATGCTGCCTGCCGATGGCGGGCAGGAGCGGTCCGCTCGCCGGGAAGGGGGATCACGTGGAAGCCGCGCGATGGGAGCCGGTCGCTTCTCTCCTCGTGGTCGCCCCGGCCGGCGTGTTCCTGCTGCACTGCCTCGGGGCCGTTGTCCGCACCGCCCGAGAACCGCTGCACGCCAGCCCGTTCAGCGGCGGCCTCGAACCCCAGGAGCATCCGGTATCGCGCTTCCATGTGCGCTGGTACCCCGTGACGATGATCTTCCTCGCGTTCGACATGGAAATGCTCTTCATGTACCCGTGGACGAAGGTCGTACCGGGGATCGGCACACCTGCGGTCGTCGAGATGTTCCTGTTCCTCGGCATCCTGCTCGCCGGCGTCGGCTACGCCTGGCGCGAGGGGGCCTTCCGGTGGACCTGAGGACAAGCATCAGCAGGACGGCCCTGGCCAGGCCGGCCGTTCTGATCGCGGCGAGTCGGGGCGCTACGCGCGAAAGACTGGCCGTCGAGGCGGAACTCGCGCGCAGGGGGTGGCCGCAGGCCGCCGGTCCCGCCTCCGCGGACCTGGTGGTCTTCGCGGGCACCCCGCTTCCCGTACGCAACGGTGACTGGGCGGAGCGGCTCTGGCAAGGCGTACCGAATCCGAGGGCGCGAGTCACTGTCACGGACGCCGATCGCACGGCGCACGCACTGGACCAGGCGCACGCCGCCCTCCTACAGCCGGTCTCCCGGCCCGCCCAGCACACGGCACAACCGGATCATCCGGAGGGCCACGCCTCGGCATCAGGGCACGACGCCGGGCACGGCGGCCATAACGGTCGCCATGGCCACGAGGAGCATGGTGGACACGAGCTGGGCCATCGTGATCATCACGCGGGCGGTGACCACGCCGGGCACGACCCGCATCAGGCAGCCGGCCATGCGGACCACGGCGGTGGCATGGATCACCCCCACATGTCCCACGGCTCTATGGCCCATGACCACATGGGACACGGCGACCACGGCCACCACATGGGCACGGTCGCCGGTCTTCCGATGGCCGAGAGGGCTGACGACCGGGATGGGCTGCGGCTCGACCGGCTGCATGTGCCGCTCGGGCCCGCGCTCCCGGACTGGCCGGCGGGACTGGTGCTGCATCTCGAACTCCAGGGCGACGTCGTGCAGCGCGCGGAGGTCGAAGCCGTGCCCGGGCCTTCCCCTTCCGGGCCCGCGTTCTGGAACGAGCCGTGGCTCAGGGCCATGGCCGGTGGCCCGGTGACGGTCGGCGAGGCCGCTCGGCGGCGATGTGCGGCACACCTCGACAGCCTCGGCAGACTCCTCGGTGTCGCCGGCTGGCGGGAGGCGGCGACCAGAGCACGCGTCGCCCGCGATCGCACGCTCGGCGGTGCCCCTCGAGCACAACTCCAGTCGCTCGTCCGCCCTTTGGCTCGGCGCGTGCGCAAGTCGTGGACACTGCGGTGGCTCACGGTGGGGGTCGGCGAACAGGTCGGGATGCAGCCAGGGGGTGACGTGCATGGGAGGCTGATCGCGTGGCTGGACGGGCTCGAGCAGGCCCTCGGCCACGTCGACGACCGCGGCCCGCTCTCCGCCCATCACCCGGTCGGCCCTCGGGGGCGCCTCGACTCCAAGACGCCCCCGTCCCAGGCCCTGCTCGACGCGCTGCCCGGGCTGCTTGAAGGCACCGAGTTCGCCTGCGCACGCCTCATCGTGGCGAGCTTGGACCCCGACCTCGACGAACTGGCCCCTCAGCACGTGCCGGGAGCCCGTGGTCATGGTTGAGTCCACTCCCCTCTGGGCCGCCTTCGTCCTCCCATTCGCGCTGGCATGGGCGGCCTGGGTCACGGCCACCGCCGACGCGATGTCGACCGGCGTGGGCCGCGAGGTCCTGCGGCTGTTGGTGAAGCAGCGGCGGATCACGCGGGCCGCCGACGTCCCTCTCGTACGGCTGGGGACGACGCTGCTCCCGGTCGCCGCCGTCCTTGCCGCCGTCGTCCTCCCCTTCGGCTTCCGGTCGGTGTCGGATCTGCCGGACGGGATCGTGTGGTTCAACGCCATGGAGGCGCTGGCGTGGGCGGCCGTGTGGCTGGCGGGCTGGGGGCCGAACTCGACCCTGTCGCTGGTCGGCGGTTACCGCTTCCTGGCGCAGGGGCTCGCGTACGAGCTGCCGCACATGCTGGCGATCACGACGGCGGCGCTCGGCGCGGAGTCCTTGCGGGTGGGCGCGGTGGTGGATGCCCAGGCCGGGCTCTGGTTCGCAGTGTGGATGCCGGCGGCGTTCGGGATCTACCTGCTCAGCGCGCTCGCCATGGCCTTCTGGGGACCGTTCGACCAGCCGGTTGGCGCGGACGCGGCGGGCGGCGCGGCGGCCGAGCTGTCCGGGGTGGACCGACTGCTGTTCCTCGGCGGGCGGTGGCTGCTGCTCGTGGTGGCCGCCGCCTTCTCCGTACCGCTGTTCCTGGGTGGCGGGCACGGTCCGCTGCTGCCGGGCTGGGCCTGGACCGTACTGAAAACCGGCGCCGTTCTGGGTTTCCTGCTCTGGCTGCGGCGCAGGATGCCGACCGTACGGATGGAGCGGTACGTCGAGCTGGCCTGGGTGGTCCTGACGCCGCTGGCGGTGGCGCAGGCGCTGGTGGTGGCCGTGGTGGTGCTCGGACGGTGAGGCAGCGATGACTACGGTGGCGTTCTGGGTGCTGGCGGTGCTCGCCGTGGCGAGCGGCGTCATGGTGTTCGTCTTCGACTCGATGGCGCGCGCGACTTTCTCCCTGCTCACCTCGCTGCTGTGCGTGGGCGGGGAGCTGATCGTGCTGGGCTTGGACTACCTCGGCATCGTGACCGTGCTGATGATGACGATCGAGATGGCCATCATGGCCGTCTTCATGATCATGTTCATGATGAACCCGGCCGGGCTCATGCCGATGACGATGATCCACAACAAGCGGGGAGCGGCCGTGATCTGCGCCGTGTCCTTCGTCTTGCTCGTCGTCGGCATCCTCCTCGCACCTTGGCCGCCACGGAGCGGACGGCCTCCCGACGATCCGACCATGGACCTGGGCCTGTCTCTGATGGGGCCGCAGATGCTCACCATGATGACGCTGGGAATGGCGCTGTTCGCGACCATCGTGGCGACCGTCGTGCTCTCCACCCGGCGCGGCCGGTACGACCGCTTCGGCGACGACCTCCGGGCCGCCCGCCCCGAAGACCCTGTACGGGGCGGGGTGGGCCGGTGAGCCTGGAGCTGTTCCTCGTCCTCGCCTCGGCCCTGTTCTGCGTCGGGCTGTTCGGGGCGCTGACGCAGCAGTCGGTCGTGATGCTGATGATGGGCCTGGAGCTGATGCTGGGCGGTGTGATCCTCGCCGCCGGCGCGGCCTGGCACTACATCGCGCCCGCCACGGCCGACGGTCAGGTCCTGATCGTGGTCGCCATCACCGCCATGGCGGTGGAGATGGCGATCGGCTTCGCCGTCGTCACGGCCCTGTTCCGCTCCCGTGAGATCGACATGACCGACATGGCGGCGGAGTTGAGGGAATGAGCGCTCTGCTGTGGACGCTGATCGCCCTGCCGCTGGGCGCCGGTGCGCTGCTGGCTCTGGCCGGGCGGCCCGCGGACCGGGCCGCCCCGCTGCTCGCGGTCGGTGTCTCGGCGGCGTCCCTGGGACTCGCGATCACGGCGTCTCTCCGGCACCCGGCCGTCGAGGCGCCCCTGATGGAGGGCCTCCCCTTCCGGATCGCGGTGGACGGCCTGTCCGGTGTCCTCGTGGTCACCGTCGCCGCCGTCACCCTCGCCGTACTCCTCTTCAGCATGGCGGAGTTCGGCGCCGACGAGGCGCGGGCCCGCTTCTTCGGGCTGATGCTCCTCTTCGCGGGGAGCATGCTCGTCACCGTCACCGCCACCACCCTCCCGACTCTCCTCATGGGCTGGGAGGTTATGGGCGCGACCTCCTGGGCCCTGATCGGGTACTGGTGGCGCGAGCCGGAACGTACCGCCGCGGCCGACACCGCCTTCCTGACGACCCGCACCGCCGATCTGGGTCTGTATCTCGCGGCCGGCGCCGCCCTCGCGGCAGGTCCCGGTCCGCTCACCCTCGACGGGCTCGCGTCTCTCGACGAACCCTGGTTGTCCTTCCTGACGGCGGGCATTCTCGTCGCAGCGTTCGGAAAGTCCGCGCAATTCCCCTTCAGCTTCTGGCTGTCGCGGGCCATGCAGGGTCCGAGCCCCGTGTCGGCGCTTCTGCACTCCGCGGCGATGGTGGTCGCCGGCGCCTACCTGCTGCTGCGGGCCGGACCGCTCCTCGACGCCTCCGGGTGGGGCGCGGACGCGGCGGCGTGGGTGGGCGCGGCGACCGCTGTCGCCCTCGGGGTCGTCGCCGTCGCACAGACCGACCTGAAGCAGCTGCTCGCCGCCTCCACCTGCGCGCAGATCGGGTTCATGGTGCTGGCCGCCGGTGTGGGAGCGACCACAGGAGGTGCGCTGCAGCTGACGGCCCACGCCGCCGCGAAGAGCCTGCTCTTCCTGGTGGCCGGAGCCTGGCTGACGGCATGGGGCACGCAGCGGCTCCCCGAGCTGCGCGGGGCCGCCCAGGCGTACCGAACCGTCGGCGTGCTCTGCACCGTGGGTGCCCTCTCGCTCGCCGGACTGCCCCCACTCTCGCTCTGGGCCGCGAAGGACGTCCTGCTCGCCGGGGCCCTTGAGGACAGTCCGTGGCTGTACGCCACCGGGCTCGCGGCAGCGGTTCTCTCCGCCGTTTACAGCGTGAAGCTCCTCCGCTTCGTATGGGACCGCCCCGAGCGGCAGATCTCTGACGGGCCACCGATCCCCCTCGGAGCCGTCGCACCGCTCACGCTTCTAGCGCTCGCCTGCCTCGCGCTGACGCCCGCGGCGTTTCCGCCCCTCGGAGACACCCTCAGCAAATACCTCGGCACCCAAGGCCAACCAACACCGCTGGTCTGGGAGTTCGCACTCTCCGGCGCGCTCGCGCTCGCCGCCTCCGCCATCGCCTGGGGATGGGGCACCCGCCGCGTCCCGCTGCCCGGCCGGCTGAAGGCGGGAAGCGAGAACTGGCTCGGTCTCGAACGGTCCGCACACGTCCTCCTCGTCTCCCCCACCATGCGGATCGCCCGTGCCGCCGCCGCATTCGACGACCAGGTCCTGGACCGCTCAGTGGAGGCTTCGGCCCGGGGCACTCTGAAGCTCGCCCGATGGACCAACCGGCTGGTGGAGGGGGCCGTCGACGGCGCGGTCGAGGGCGTCGCGACCGCGTCCCGGCGGCTCGGCACCTGGGCCCGCCGCCCGCAGACCGGCCAGCTGCACCAGTACCTCGCCCAGGCCGTCGCCGCCTTCTCCGTCATCGCCGTCGTGCTCGTCCTCGTGAGGTAGCCCGTTGCTCACCGCCCTCGTCTTCGCCCCGACCGCGGTCGCCCTGCTACTCCTCGCGCTCCCGTCCCGTATCCCCGTACGGGCGCTGCGCGCCGTCTGGGTGGCGACGGCCGCCGCCGAGCTGGCTCTGGTAGTCGCCCTGTGGACCGGTTACCGGACCGGGGGCGGCATCCAGTACGAGCTGCGGGCCCGCTGGATCCCCGACGCAGGCGTCAGTTACCACATCGGCGTCGACGGCCTGTCCCTGCCTCTGCTCGCCCTCACTTGCGTCCTGTTCCTCGCCTGCGCGCTGTACTCGCTGCGCGAGAGCCGCCGCTTCCGGGAGTTCGCCGCGCTCTTCCTCTTCCTCCAGACCACGTGCCTGGGGCTGTTCGTCTCTCTCGACCTGATCCTGTTCTTCGTCTTCTTCGACCTGTCGATCGTGGCGATGTTCTTCATCATCGCGGGGTGGGGCCACCGCGACGCGAAGCGGGCGGCGCTGAAGTTCTTCCTCTACACGTTCATCGGCTCGCTGGCCCTGCTCCTCGGCTTCATCGGCCTCTACCTGGCCGCCACCCCGCACACCTTCGACATCGTCGATCTGACCCGGCAAAACCCTCTCGTCGGCCGCTCCGCGTACGCCGCCCTCGTCCTGCTCGCCGTGGTGGTCGGGCTCGCCGTGAAGACGCCGACGGTCCCGTTCCACACCTGGCTGCCGCCGGCCCATACCGAAGCGCCGGCGGCTGGCTCCGCGATCCTCGCCGGGGTGCTCCTGAAGATGGGAACGTACGGGTTCCTGCGCATCGCCATGCCCCTGCTGCCGGACGCCTGGCGCCGGTACGCGATCGTGCTCGTCGTCATCGGTGTCGTGTCCGTCCTCCACGGCGCCCTGGTGGCGCTCGCCCAGACCGACTTCAAGCGGATGGTGGCGTACACCTCCGTCAACCACATGGGCTACATCATCCTGGCTGTCGGCGCCGCCGCAGCGACCGCCGACACTTCCGCCCAGGCGCGCTCTCTCGCGATCACGGGCTCGGTCACCCAGATGGTCAGCCACGGCCTGATCACCGGTGCGCTGTTCCTCCTCGCGGGTGTGATGTACGAGCGGGGACGGACGTACGACATGAGCGCGTACGGAGGTCTCGCCGCCACCGCCCCCGTCTTCGCGGCCCTCACCGGCGCGGCGGCCTTCGCGTCGCTCGGGCTGCCCGGCTTCTCCGGCTTCATCGCGGAGTTCCAGATCTTCACCGGCTCCCTCGGGCCGAGGCCGCTCGCCACCGCCCTGTCCGTGCTCGGCATCCTACTCACCGCAGGGCTGTTCCTGCGCGCGCTGCGGCAAATCCTCATGGGGCCGCTGCGACTGCCGGACGCACCCGGTACGCCACGCGTGTTCCCGGACCTACGAGCCCACGAGTACGCGGGCATCGTCCCGCTCCTCGTCCTCGCCGTGATCCTCGGCGTCGCGCCGCACTTCCTCCTCGACGTCATCGAACCGGCCTCCCGCACGGTCCTGGAGCAGCTCGCACGATGAACGTCATGAGCGAGATGAACGAGAACCCGCTCGACATCCTCCCCGAGGTGCTGCTCGCCGCCTCGGCCGTGCTCGGACTGCTCCTCGGCGCCTGGCTGCCGCGCCGCAGGCAGTGGCCCGTGGGGCTTCTCGCGACGGTGGCCGCAGGCGCGGGGATCGTGGCGGCGGCCGTCGCCGCGGCACGCCCCGACGTGACCGCGTTCGGCGAGGCTTTCACCGTCGACCCGGTCACCAGCACGTCCCGGATTGTCGTCCTGGCGGCCGTCCTGCTCGTCCTCGCCGTCTTCACGAGGCCGTTCCACGCCCACGCGCGTGAGAGCGAGACGTACGTCCTCCTTCAGCTGTCCGCCCTCGGCGCGCTCGTCATGGCCGGCACCCAGGACCTGCTGCTGCTCGCCGCCGGATACCTCCTGGCGAGCATCCCCGCGTACACGCTCGCCGGCTTCCGCAAGGACGGCCCGGGCACCGAGGCCGCCCTCAAGTACTACGTGATCGGCGCGCTGCTCGGCGTACTGATGCTGGCCGGCATCACCGTCCTCTACGCCGCCGGGCGGGCGACCGGCTATCCCTCGCTCGGGCCCACGCTGTCCGGGGCCCCCGAGGGGCTCGTCGCGGCCGGGGCCGTCGGGCTCCTCTCCGGGGTGCTGTTCAAGGCCGGTGCCGCCCCCGCCCACTTCTGGGTGCCGGACGCCGTCCAGGGCAGTACGGCGCCGGTCGCCGCCTTCCTGACCACGATCCCGAAGATCGGCGCCCTGGCCGCCCTGCTGCGGCTGGGCGAGGCGGTCCTCGCCGACAGCGGGATGCCGTGGGCCGAGCTTGTCGGGGTGATCGCGGCCGCGTCGATGACCTTGGGCAACCTCGCCGCCTTCTTCCAGGACGACGTCAAACGGCTCCTCGCATACTCGTCCATCAGCCAGGTCGGCTACCTGCTGCTGCCTGTCGCTGTCACCGGCCGGTCGGACCTCGCCCAGCCGGCCCTGCTGTACTACCTGGCCGCGTACGCCGTCACGAACCTGGGCGCGTTCGCCGTGGTCTGCGCCCTCCCCCGGGCCACCCGGCTCGCCGACTACCGCGGCCTCGCTCGACGGGCCCCACTCCTCGCCGCGAGCCTCGTCATCTGCCTCCTCGGCCTCGTCGGCACACCGCCGACCGCCGTGTTCGTCGGCAAGCTGGAGGCATTCAGCGCCGCCATCGACGGCGGCTACACCTGGCTCGTGATCCTGGCCGCCATCAACACCGTCGCCTCCCTCTTCTACTACCTGCGCTGGATCGGCCCCGCGGTCTCGCGGGGTGACGGTGCCGCTCTCACCGACGGGGACCGATCGGC
This sequence comes from Streptomyces sp. NPDC006339, assembly GCF_040612775.1. NCBI lineage: Bacteria > Bacillati > Actinomycetota > Actinomycetes > Kitasatosporales > Streptomycetaceae > Streptomyces > Streptomyces sp. NPDC006339. The sequence continues at coordinate 13,047 of NZ_JBEXQW010000040.1, read as the reverse complement.
GCGAGGGGTCGCCTACGCGGCCGCCCTGACCTCCGTGGGACTCGGACTCGCTGCTGGCCCCGTACTCCCCGCCCTGGGCAGTTCCCTCGCCACCTAGCGGCCGCGGCGCGGGACAATGGAGGGAGCAACTTCCCGCTGCGTACCGCAGGGGTGATGACCGTGGTGGTTGCCGTTCTGGCCATAGTTGCGGGGGCGCTCATCGCGGCCGCCGTCTGGTACGACATCCTGCGGCTAAGCGATACGAAAGAGCGACGCTGTCCTCCCCTGGCGCGCCTGCGGGGGCGGGATGCCGCTCTGGCGGCCGCCGAACGATGGTGCACCGGCCTCCTTGTGCACGGCCGCATCGACGGCGACGAGTACCGACGGCGGATGAGGACGATCGCACTCGGCCACCGGGTGAGTGGCCGGTTAGAGGCGAACGCAATTTCGAGCGCGCATACCCCCTAGGGGTACCGGGAATCCGGAGTTCATGGACAAGACGAACTGGCACCTCAAAGGCGAGTGGTTCGACGTGTGCAGCTGCTCCATGCCCTGCCCCTGCACTTTCGCCCAGGCCCCCACGAACGGCGCTTGCCTGTTCACGCTGGTGTGGCACATCCACGAAGGGCACTACGGCAACGAACGGCTGGACGGCCTCGGCGTCGTCGCGCTGGGAGAGTTCGCCGGCAACATGTGGGCCGACGACACCGACGCCACCATGACGGTCATGTTCTACATCGACGCGAAGGGCACGCCGGCGCAACGGGACGCCATGGAAGAGATCTTCCGTGGGAACGTCGGCGGATGGCCCGGCAAGTTCGGTTCCCTGATCAGCGACGTACGTGAAGTCCGGTACGCGCCGATCGACTTCGAAGCCGCGCAAGATCTCCAGTACTGGCGCGCGACCGTCTCGGACAAGGTGAGCGTGGGCGCCACCGCCCTGACCGGCCCCACCGCGGACCCCAACCGCCGCGTGCAACTGATCAACGCTCCCGGGGCCGAGGTGGGGCCCGGCCAGGTCGCGACGTGGGGCGTCGTGAACGCGGACCACGCCGAAGGGTTCGCCTTCTCCCGCACGTACCGCGGAGGATCGAGCAAGCACTTCCCGTTCGACTGGCGCCCCAGCACGTGACAGCCGACGGCGCGGCCCCCTGAGCGAACGCTCCCCCGGCAACGGGGGCCGCCGAGGCGACTCCGCCGCGCCTACGATGGGAACGGAGGAAGACCGCGGCCGCGGGAGGTGCGCCGCTCATGGGATATCCCGGTTCGAACGGAAAATCCGCCGCCCGCCGTGCACGGGCGGAAGAGCTGCGAAGAGCGGAGCGCGCCCGGGAGCACCGCAGGCGTGTCACCACGTTCGCCGTCTCGGCCGCGATTCTGGCGGCTGCGGTCGGCGGTGTCGGCTACCTCGTCACCAGCGACGACTCGGGAGGGAAGCCCGGCCGCGCCGATCGTCGGCGAGCGGAGCTGGCCCGACCTCGGCCGCAACCACGTCACCGGTGACGTCACCTACCCGATGGCGCCGCCCGCCGGCGGCGATCACGATCCCGTCTGGCAGAACTGCGACGGCGATGTGTACGCGAAGCCGATACGGGACGAGAACGCGGTGCACTCGCTGGAGCACGGCGCCGTATGGGTGACGTATACGAACAAGGCCACAGCAGCCGATGTCAAGACGCTGAGCGAGCGCGTGACCAAGACGCCGTACACGCTAATGAGCCCGCGCGCTGAGCAGTCGGCGCCGATCGTCCTCACGGCCTGGGGGCAGCAGGTGGGGGTGAGCAGCGCTTCCGACTCCCGCGTGGACGCCTTCCTCGACCGGTATGTCCAGGGGCCGCAGGCTCCGGAACCGGGTGCCACGTGCAGTGGCGGGGTCACATCCTGACCATGCCGTAGCGGCGATCCACTGCCCGCAGGGGTGGTCAGTGCTACTACGATGCCGCTCGTGACCACTGCCGCGCCCTCCCGCCTCAGGCTGCTGCCTGCGTTGCTGGTGGCGTGTGTCGTCACGCTGTGCCTCACCGGGATGGCGCGTCCGGCCATGGCCATGCCGGGCATGATCGGTTCTATGCCGTCCATGGGCATGGACATGAACCAGATGATGATTGGGATGCACGCGGCCGAGAACGGCACGGCTCCGGCCGTCTCTGATCCGCACGACTTCCAGCAGTCCTGCCCGATGTCGAGTGTCAGTGACTGCGCCCAGCCGTCCGTTCCGCCGGTCGGCGGCGACCGGAGCGGTTGCGCGCACGCCGAAGACTCGCCTACTCCTGCGTTCGCACAGCCAGAGCCGCCCCTCTCCGGTGTCCCGCCGCCCCTCGCTCCTCCCTCGCCTCCTGAACTGACCCGCCTCTGCGTCAGCCGGACCTGACGGCGGCCCGTCCGCGGAAGACCCCTTCCTCGGACGCGCCCGCCCTCACGTCCATCTCGGCACGCGCTCGTACCCGTGCGCTCGTGCCGCCCTTGCCGTTCAGGAGACTCGACGTATGCCGTCGTCCCTCACCCTGCTCGTCACCGGTCTCACGACCGGTCTGCTCGCCGGTGGTGCCTCGTGCGCCGCCGTTCAAGGGGGTCTGCTCGCCGGTGCGGTCACCCGCCGCGCTTCCGCCGACGCGCCGCCGGCCCGCGTGCCCACCCTGGCCGGAGCACGCCGCTCGACCACGAACGCGGCACCGCCCGCTCCCCCGGAGCCCAAGGCGCTCACCCCCGTCGGCGCCTTCCTCGTCGGCAAGCTGGTCTCGCATACTCTCCTCGGAGCATTGCTGGGCGTCTTCGGTGACGCCCTCGAGCCCAGCCCCCGGGCGCGGGCCGTGATGCTCGTCGCCGCCGGCCTGCTCATGGTGCTGTTCGCGCTCGACCTGTTCGGGGTCAAGGCTGTGGCCCGGTTCGTGCCCCGGGCACCCGCCTCCTTCGGCCGGCTGTTCCGGCGGAGCGCCAAGACCGAGTCCCTGGCCACGCCCGCCCTCATCGGCCTGGCCACGGTCCTGGTCCCCTGCGGGGTCACGCTGTCCGTCGAGCTGATCGCCGTGACGTCCGTCTCGCCGGTGGCCGGCGCCGCCGTCATGGCCGGGTTCGTGATCGGTACGGCTCCTCTGTTCGCCGTCCTCGGCTATCTCTTCCGCCGCTCCACCCGGGCGCTCTCCGGGCAGCTCGCCTCGCTCACAGGCATCGTCGTCCTCGCGGTCGCCGTCTGGACGGTCGCCTCCGGGCTTCGGGCCGGCGGCTGGGTCGCCCTCGACAGCAGCACGAAGAACACGTCGGCCGCCGCCGTTCCGGTCTTCTCCCCCGAGCCCGGCTCCGGGGAGAGCGCGGACAGGGGTGACGAGGCCCAGGAGCCCGCACCGAACGATGCGCCGGTACGCGTCGATGCCTCCGGACGGCAAGTGATCACCCTGACCGTCACGGACTTCTACACCCCGACCCAGTTCACGGCGAAGGCCGGCCTACCAACCACGCTCATCCTCCGGGGCAAGGACTCCGGCGGCTGCGCACGCGCCTTCACCATTCCCGAGCTCGGCGTCCAGGAGATCGTCGAACGGAACGGCGACACCGAGATCGACCTCGGCACGCGCGACGCCGGGAAGCTCATGTTCTCGTGCGCCATGGGCATGCAGACCGGTTCCATCGACTTCGAGAAGGCGTGATCTTGCGACTGTTCGGCAGCAAGAAGAAGCAGGAAGCGGCCAGCTCGGGCCCTCAGGTGATCCTCGAAGTCGAGGGCATGCACTGCACGAGCTGCGGTCTGCTGATCGACGACGAGCTGGAGGAGATTCCGGGCGTCAGCTCGGCGCGGACCGACGTACGAACCGGACGCAGCACCGTCCGGTTCGAGGAGGGCGCGGTCGTGGACACGGACGCGCTGCTGGCCGCCGTGCGCCGGGCCGGTGAGTACGAGGCCCGCCCAGTCGGCTCAGCATGAGCTGGAGGCGGCCCGACCCGAGTTCCCGGGCCGGGCCGTCGCCCTACTTCAGGTAGCCGAGGACCGTCATCATCCCGGACTCGGCGTGGTAGACGTTGTGGCAGTGGATCATCCACAGACCAGGGTTGTCGGCGTCGAAGTCGACGTCGAGCGTCTTGCCCGGCAGCACGATCGAGGTGTCCTTGCGCGCGCCGCCGTCGGCGAGCGCGTAGGTGTGGCCGTGCAGGTGCATGGGGTGCCACATTGTCGTGTCGTTCACGAAGGACAGCCGGACGCGCTCACCCTTGCGGACCGGGTAGCGCTGGGCGGGGTCGTACTTCTTGCCGTTGATGGCCCAGTCGTACTTCGCCATCGAGCCGGTGAGCTTGAACTCGATCGTCCGGTCCGGGCGGCCGGACTCGAGCCGTACGGACTCGGCCGCCTTCAGCTGTCCGCCGTGCACGACCTTGCCGTTGAGCTCCTTGGGACGTACGGAAGCGGTGGGCACCGCTCCGCCGCCCGTGCGCAGGACGGCCAGGGCCGTGCGGTTCTTGCCCTCGGCGAGCGCGGTCAGCGGGAAAGTTCCGTTCCCCACGGTGACAAGGGCGTCGAGGCGTTCGCCCATGCCGAGGAGCAGCGCGTCGGCCTGTGTCTGCTCGACAGGGAAGCCGTCGGTGTGCGTGACGGTGAAGTTGTGGCCGCCGAGGGCGATCCGGAAGGCGGTGTCGCCGCCCGCGTTGATGATCCGGAGCCGGATCCGGTCGCCGGGCTTGGCCGTGAAGGTCTGCGGCTTGTCCGGCGTACGGCCGTTGATCAGGTAGTGCGGGTACCCGACATCGCCGGCGTCGCCGCCCAGCAGGTCGCTCGTGGCGCCCATCAGCATCCGGGAGGGACCCGACGGCTTCGGGGACGGGGACTTCTGAGCGGTCATCGACCTGCTCGACATGCCGTGGCCCTCGTGACCGTTCGCGCCGCCGGAGCCGCCGGAGCTTCCGTGGTCCATGCCGCCCATGCCCTTGCTCAGCTCGGCGAGCACGGCGTCCGGCGTGGAGCCGTCAACGCCGTCGACCCAGTCGTCGAGGACGATCACCCACTCCTTGTCGTACTTCAGCGGCTCCCTGGGGTCCTCGACGATCAGCGGCGCGTACAGGCCGCGGTCCTGCTGGACGCCGGAGTGCGGGTGGAACCAGTACGTGCCCGGGTGGGAGACGGCGAAGCGGTAGTCGAAGGAGGCGCCCGGCTTGATGTCGCGCTGGGTGAGGCCGGGAACGCCGTCCATGTCGTTGCGCAGGGCGAGCCCGTGCCAGTGAACGCTCGTCGCCTCGGGAAGGTTGTTGGCTAGGGTGAGCGCGACGGTGTCGCCAGCGGTGACCCTGACCTCCTTGCCGGGGAGGTCGTCCCCGTAGGCCCAGGAGCGGACCGTCCGTCCGCCGCCGAGGTCGAGCGGGGTCTCGACCGCGGTCAGCTTGAACCTGCGCTCGGGGCCGGGCTTGCGCAGCGCTTCCGTCGCGCCGATCTCCTTGCTGTCGGGGGTGAGGTAGTCGGCGCTCGGCAACATGCCGTTGCCGCCTGAGGAGTGGTCCATGCCGCTCATCGAGCCTGAGCAAGCGGTCAGCAGACCGGTTCCTGCTGCGGCGAGGCCGGCGCCGAGGATGGTGCGGCGGGTGAATCGGGACATGACTGTGGAACCTCTTGGCATTGTCGTTGCATGACAGGGCGGCATTCCGCTCAGGATGTGGAGCGGGCGGTCTGCCTATATGCGCAACAACGAGAGGCGTGTCAGGACGGACCTGGGATGGGCCGACGGCGGTATCCCGCGGAGGGCGTGAGCGAGCCGTACGGCCGGCAGCAGCGCCTCGGCCCCGCGATACCCGCGTGCGAGGGCGCGACGGACCACCAGGAGGAGGCCGATTCCGGCGCCGAGCACCGCCACACAGACGGCCGCGACTCCGGCACCGTGGGCGGGATCCGGATGCGACGCGCGGACCGCGTCGGCCGCCACATGCTCCACCGCCGCGGCGGCGTGCATGGCTGTCGTCAGATGATTCCCGGACGGGAGCGTCGGGGCCGCATGGTCGCCGGGGTGGCCGAGGACGTGCATCAGCACGATGCCCACGAGCAACGCAACGGCGAGCACGAACCGGCCCCACCCTGTCGCTGCCCTGGAGCGCCCTGCCTCTGCCACCTCAGTCTCCGTTCTCCGCCCGGAACGACGAACACCGAACTCCTCGCACATCATACGGGGAGGGGGTATCGGAACTGCTCGGAGGGACGGCTGCCGGCTTGGCTCATCGCTCAACCGTGAGCGCCCGTCGCACCGCCGGCTCCTTCGGGCCAAGGAATGTGGGGTCCGGCTGGAAGGCCGCGTCGAGGCTCGCCTTGCCCGCCGCCATAATCTCCCGTACGCCGCTGTAGTACCAGGTCGCGTTGCGTACGCCGGGGACCCCGACGCCGTAGGAATCGACGCCCGCCGCCTCGCACAGGGCGACCGCTCGCCGAATGTGGAAGCCCTGGCTGATGAGGACCGCTCGGTCGACACCGAAGATCTTCTTGGCGCGCACGCACGAGTCCCAGGTGTCGAAGCCGGCGAAGTCGCTGACGATGCGCGCGTGGGGCACACCACGCTTGGTCAAATACATACTCATCGCGTGCGGTTCGTCGTAGTCGTGGCGGCTGTTGTCGCCGGTCACCAGAATCACCTGGACACGTCCCTGCCTGTAGAGGTCGGCCGCTGTGTCCAGACGGTGCACCAGATAGGAGCCGGGTTCCCCGCCCCGCAGGCCCGCGCCGAACACCACCGCCACATCGGTGCGCGGCACACTTTCGACAGTCCGCAGCCGGTCGTCCGACACCGTGAAGATCCACGTCGCCGGCAGAAGCGCCAGCACACAGAGCATCATCACCGCTTGAGCGGTCCGCCGACGCCCGGCACGGGTGCGCGGCAACCAAGCCCGGCGCAGGCTTCGCGGCTTCCGGTCGGTGCGGTACGGAGCACGTGTGACGCTGGGCAGGTGCATGGCGAAAGTCTTCCTGGATCGTCGGCCGCGGCGTCCGGCGATCGTCCTCCGCCGGCTCCCCGTCCCTCGGCCGTGTGGTGCGCGGCGGGTCCGCCGTCTCAACGACTCCCACCGCCTTGATCAACGACGACGCCACCTCGTGCGATCCGGTATCACCTTCAGTGTGATCAGCCTCACCAACCGACGGCTACGCACGCTGCTCCGCTCGTGCCACGGCCCGTGCCACGGCTCGGCGACACCCACCGGCCGCGAGGGATATCGGCAAGAGCTGGGTGCGGACGGCACACGGGGGTGCCCCGGAAGCGCGTCAGCTTCCGGGGCACCGCCGTGGGGCCCGAGCAAGCTCAGCCCAGAGAGGCGATCAGGTCGTTGCACGCCTGCTCGCAGCGGCGGCAGGCTTCGGCGCAGACGCGGCAGTGTTCGTGCATGTCGGCGTGACGCCCGCACTCGTCGCCGCACGCCTTGCACGCGGTGGCGCAGGCGGTGAGGATCGCGCGGGTGATGTTGGCGTCGTAGCCGGTGTGACGGGACAACACCGCCGCGGTGGCGGTGCAGATGTCGGCGCAATCGGCGTTGGTTCGCATGCACTTGGTCAGCTCGGCAACCATCTCCTCCGACATGCAGGCGTCCGCGCACGCGGTACACGCCTGTGCGCAGGCGATGCATTCCTCGATGCAGCGGGCGAGCTTCTCGCGATCGACGCCCCCCAGGTCCGCGGGATAGGTGTCGAGCATGTCGTTGACGGCTGTGGTCATGGTTCAGCCCTCCGATACTTTTGGGTTGCTTCTAGCGGGCAGCTGCCCGGCTTTGTACGCGTAACACCGGACGGGGTGCGGGAAACCGTCTGCGGCTCGCGTCCGCCGCCTGGTCCGGTCGGTACGGCCGTTCTGCCGTGTCATCGGTTCGCCGGCCCAGCGGGAGCGGCGTCGAGGTAGAGGCGGTCGCGGTAGCCACCGGCTTGCTGGTACGGCCCCGTGCAGGTGACCAGCACGAGCCGGTGAGGGCCGGTGGTGGAGATGTACTCGGCAGGCAGTGCGGCACCGCGGCGCACGATCACCGCCGTGACGCGGTAGCTCACAGGGCCGGCCGACGTCGAAACGGTGATCTGGTCACCTGGCTTCGACCGCGTCAAGGGCGCGAAGACAGCGGGCCCCTGGCGTGAGTCGAGATGTCCGGCGATGACGGTGCTGCCCTGAGAACTGCCGGGCTCGGCGGTGTCCCTCCACCATCCGGCCGTCGTGCTGTCGCTCGGCACGTCCAGGCCCCCGTCGTCGGCCACGCCAATAGGCACCACCGCCGTGTCCAGGCCCACGCCGGGCAGAGCGAGGCGGACCGGCGTCCGGCCTCCCTGGGGCACGGTGGGGGCACCAGTCCTCTGATGCGGCACCGCCGTGAGCGATGCCGCATCAGAGTTCACAGCGACGGGTCCCGGGGCGCTGGCAGCCGCGAACGCGACGATCCAGAGCGCCAGCGTGGCCAGCGCCCCCAGGTCCTGCCCGACGCAGCGCCCAGTCACTGACGACGCAGGCGACGCCCCACGGCGGCGGTGCCCAGCGCTGCGGCCACGCCGGCCGCAGCCAGCCATCCTGCCGCGCCGGTGCTGTTGGAGGGGGCGGCCAGGCCGCCCTGGCCGGTGTGTACGGTGATCGGCTTACCAGCGATGACTGCCTCGAACCTGCCGATCTCCTCGGCCTGGGTCTTGTACATCTTGTCGCACATCGCGCGCAGCTCGCCGTGGTCGGCGTGCTTGCGGCACTTGTCCGCGTCGGACAGGAACTCGCGGTGGTGCTCGGCGAAGTCTCGGGAGAGTTCCATGTCGAAGGCTCGGCCCGACAGACCGGAGAGTTTGTCGAGCATCGGCTTCGTGCTCGGGGGCACACTCGGTGTCTCGTCGGTGTGGTACCACGACTTGAGCCACGAGCGCATCGTGGCGATCTCCTCCGACTGCGCCTCCTTGATCTTTCCGCACAGGCCCTTGAGGTCGGCCCGCGTCGCCTTGTCGACGCAGAGTTCGGCCATGCGCACACCGCCGAAGTGGTGATCGACGGTCATGGTGAGGAACTCTTCTTCGTTGAACTCGGTGCTCTCGTTCGCGAGCGCGGCGGGCGCTGACACGGCTGCGAGGCTCGCGGCCATGAGTGCGGTCGCGCACACGCGGCTGGCGGCTATCCGGCGGTTCATGGGTGACTCCGATCGGTCGGTCAATGGGACGGTGCCGAAAGCCAAATTCCTGCCAACCCGCCGGTAACCGACGCAGACGCCAGCACTTCACCCATATGCCCTGCGTGTCCCACTCGCCCGGCGCCCCCACCCCACCACGCCGTCCAGCGGCCAGGCACCAGACCAGGCACCGAATCTCAGGCCGGCCGGCGTGTCCTCCCCGCCGCCTCCCTCCATGCGTCGGCGGCTTGGTCGATCACCAGACCTCGCGTCCGAGGCCGGAGCCGCGTGAGGACGGCAGTACCGCTCTCCGCGGCCGCTCAGTGAGAGCCGTGACGAGGGTGGTGACCGTTGCCGTGTCCCGCGCCGTCCCAGGTCGCCGACGTACCGTCCCCGACGGGGCGGTTTGAGGGCCGCAGCCCGGCCAGAGTTACTTCGACGAGTCGCCGGACCGCCGCCTTCGACGAGAGGCCCGCCGCCGCGCCGAGGGCGTGGAGGCAGTACGCGGCGAGCTCATCGGCGGCAACGTCAGCGCGCAGCGCACTGCTGGCGGCACCCTCGGCGACCAGATCCCGGACAAGCACCAGGAGCCGCTCGTGCGCCTGAGTGATGGCCGGGCCCTGATGCAGCAGGGCGGACACGTCGGTTCCGTGATGGCCGTGGCGGTCGTACGAGATGAGCGCGTACGTCTCCAGCACGGCGTGGAGCCGCCGACCGGGGTCCGCAATGCGGTCCCGTACTGCTTCGAGCTGTTCGAGGTGGTAGGCGACCTGGCGCTCGTGCCAGGCGGCGAGGATCGACTCGACGTCCGGGAAGTACTTGTAGAGCGTCGCCCGCCCGATGCCGGTCTCCTGAGCAATCCGCGACATGGTCACCGACATCAGGCCGTGCTCGGCGACCAGCGCGGCGGTCGCGTCGAGCGTCGCGTCCCGCACGGCGCTGCGGTGTTCCTCAATCGTCTCGTTCCACAGCTTCGGCATTCCCACAATGTACGGGACGACGCGAGCGTGACACTATGACTTGACAGAGACAGACTGTATCGAAAAAGTCGGCGCAGCATCCGCCGTCCCCATACCGCATCGGAGTCTTCTTATGCCCGAGCAGGCCCCTCCCCCGCACGCTCCCCGGCCTCGCTGGGTGACCGCGCTCCTGATCGGTGCGGCGATCCTCATCATGGCTTTCCTCGCCCTCCACCTGGCAGGCGGCGGCATGCGAGGCCACGGCTGATGGCGATGGCACCGCGCGTGCGCAAGCTCGCCCTCACCGCTCATGTGACCGCCTCCGTGGGCTGGTTCGGCGCAGTCGCGGTCTTCCTCGCCCTCGCCGTCACCGGAGTGACCGCGCAGGACGCGCTGACGGTGCGGTCGGTGTACGTCACGATGGGCGTGACCGGATGGTACGTCATCGTGCCGTTCTGCTTCGCCTCGCTGGCGACCGGCGTCGTCTCCTCACTCGGAACGACGTGGGGCCTCCTGCGCTACTACTGGGTGACCGTGAAGCTCGCGATCACCGTCCTCGCGACCGGCGCCCTGCTCTTCCACATGCCGCCCATCAGCCACATCGCCCGCGTGGCGGCAGCGCCGAACTGGACGGCCGACACCCTCGCCGGCTTGCGGACCCAGCTCGTCGTCCAGTCTGCCGCGGCCCTGGTCGTGCTCCTGTTGGCGATTGTCCTGTCGATGTACAAGCCGCAGGGCCGGACCCGCTATGGGCAGCGCAAGCAGCAGCGTTCCGGACCTGATCAGAGGTTCAGTGTGAGCGTCGGGCTCCGGGCACGGGAGACGCACGGATAGATCACGTCACGGCGGTCACGGTCGACCACCGGGAGCACACTGTCCCGGTGGTCCGGGACCCTCTCCAGGACCCGCCACTCGCAGCTGCCGCAGATCCCTTCCCCACAGGAGTAGTCGATGTCGGGGACGGCGGTGCGGAGGACATCGAGAAGGTTGCGATCGCCGGGGACGGGCAACGCCGATCAGAGCGCCTGAGTTTCACCTCGAAAGCCCTTCCACCTTCGGAGGGCGCGGCGTGCAGGGAGCGCTCGAAACGTTCCGCGTGCAGGTGCGGACGCCGGTCGGGACCACCGGTGGCGACAGCCGACTCCACAGCCCTGAGCAGGGGGTCGGGGCCACAGGCGTAGACCGCCGTACGGGTCGACGCGTCCTTGATCACCCCGGCGATGTCGGGCAGACCGTCGGTGTCCTGCGGAACGAGGCGTACGCGGTCGCCGCCGAGGGCCTGGAGCGCGTCGGCGAAGGGCATGGCGGAGCGGGAGCGGGAGTTCAAGAGCGGAGTGCCATGAAGATCGGTGAAGTGGCTGACCTCACAGGGACCAGCACCAAGACCATCTGTTTCTACGAGGATTCCGGCCTGGTCCCGTCGGCATGTCCCTCCAGGACGACAGATCCTCACCGTGCGCGACAGCGGCGAGAGCCCCTGCGCCCATGTCGGACGCGTGCTGACCGACCACCTCGACCACGTACGCGCCCAGATCGCCGAGCTCGTCACGCTCGAAGCGCACCTGGAGAAGCTTCTGAACCACGCCGCCCAGGACAGGCCCACCGAGCACGACAACGCGGCAGCCTGCTGGATCCTCGAGGCGGACTTTGCGGAGGGCGCGGCAACCGGCTGATCCGCCCCGTCAGGCCACACCGTGGGTGGGCGCACCCTGGGCGCCCGCTGCGGTGACCGCCCGCCGCGACCGCCACATCGAGACGATGGTGAGCGTTGTCAGGGCGAGCATGACGCCGACCGAGATCACGAACGCCGGCGATGTGGGCGACGAAGCCGAGGCGCCGGCGACGACGTAGGCGGCAGTCCCCGGCAGCACGCCCAGGGCCGTGGCGGCAACGAAGGAGCGCAGCCGTACGCCGGAGAAGGCGGCGGCGAAGTTGACCGCTGGGAAGGGAACGCCGGGCACCACCCGCAGCAGGAACACGCTGCGGAAACCCTGCTGGGTGAGCCTCCGGTCCAGCGCGACCAGGACCTTCCCCTTCAGGAGCGGCTGAAGCGCCTCGCGCCCGAGGCCGCGTCCCAGCCCGAAGGCCAGGACCGCGCCGAGCGTCGTCCCCGCCACGGCCAGCAGCAGACCCTCAGGGGCTCCGAAGAGGACCCCGGCAGCGACGTTGAGCACGGGCTTGGGGAAGAAGGCCAGGGTGCCGATCGCGAACACGAGCACGAAGGCGAGCCCCGCCCAGACAGGCGGGATGTCAGAGGCGAGTCCCTGTGTGAGCACGCGCTGCGGGCTCCACAGGAAAAGGGAACCGGCCGCCGCCGCCAGGATCGCAACGAGCAGACCCAGCCGGACGGACGGTGTCATACGCACAAGCCGAGTGTACGTGGACGGGTCTGACCGACCGAGCCGATGAAGGGGCGTCAAGATCACCAGGCCACCGCACAACCGGGCCCCTCCCTCGTCGCGCATCGGGGCGCGATGAGCGTCCGAAACGGGCGGCGCGGAGCGAAGAAGAACCACAGGCAGTCGCTCAGCGTGCTCTTGAAGCACCTCAGATGGGATAACGTCCCGTGCCACCACGGCCCACGCAATGGCGCCTCCTGGGGAGAATCTGGGGAGTATCGAAGGCTCTGGGGAGCGCGTGGGGAGAATCGACCGCACAACGCAGCACGATCCTGAAAGACGCTGAAAGATTCATCTGCGCAGGTCAAAAACGGTTTCAGCCGCATCGATGCAGGTCAGCGCCACCACGTAGACAACTTCATGACGTACGTGCCGAGATCGTCGGCCTCGACGATCCCGGGGAGCGAGCCGCCCTCACGCAAAGGCGTGACATAGCGGGTCGCTACAACCTCTTCCAACACTTTCCCAGGCCACCCATCTCTTCGACCTTGCAATCCACGGAAGGCTTCTCTGGAGCTTAGAGGCCGGGAACACGGGTCAACAGCGCTGGGGAGAATCTGGGGAGTTTCGGCTAGCAAGCTGATCCCCCGCGCTCCCCAAGCAGACCGTCGATGGTGCCGCGTCCCTTGCTGCCG
>NZ_JBEXQW010000039.1:0-85159 GCF_040612775.1 Streptomyces sp. NPDC006339 | reverse complement strand
TACTGCAGGGGGGACCCTGTGGGAGAGTAGGACGCCGCCGAACAATCATTGTGGGAAAGCCCCGCACCTTATGGTGCGGGGCTTTTCTGCGTTCACCGGTCGGCCGGCGTCACCAGGCCCGTGTCGTAGGCCAGGATGACGGCCTGGACGCGGTCGCGGGAGCCGGTCTTGGCGAGGATGCGGGTGACATGGGTCTTCACCGTGGACTCGGCGAGATGGAGACGGGTGGCGATCTCCGTGTTGTTCCAGCCCTGGCCGATCACCGTCAGGATCTCCCGCTCGCGCTCGGTGAGCGTGGACAGGCGAGGGTCCTCCCGAGGCGCCGCCGGCTCCGGGGCCGGGCGGGACGGCGGGAGATGGTGGATGTAGGCGTCGAGGAGCCGGCGGGTGAGGCTCGGGGCCACCACCGCGTCGCCGCTCGCGACCGCGCGGATGCCGGCGAGGAGCTCCTCGGGCTGGGCGTCCTTCACCAGGAAGCCGCTCGCTCCGGCGCGCAGGCCGTCGTACGCGTACTCGTCGAGGTCGAAGGTCGTGACGATCAGGACCCGGGTACGCGAGCCCGTGGCGATGATGCGGCGCGTGGCCTCGATGCCGTCCAGGCCGGGCATGCGGATGTCCATGAGGACCACGTCCGGGTGGTGGCGGTCGACCAGGCGGACCGCCTCCGTGCCGTTGCCGGCCTCGTCGACGACCGTCATGTCGTCCTGGCTCTCCAGCAGCATGCGAAAGCCGAAGCGCTGCATCGGCTGGTCGTCCGCGATCAGGACCGTGGTCACGAGGGGGAGTCCTCCCGAGTCGGATGGGGCAGGGTGAGTCGGACCCGCCAGCCGCCGGTCGGCGACGGGCCGCAGTCGAGTGTGCCGTCGTAGAGCGCCGCGCGCTCCCGCATTCCCACCAGCCCCTGTCCTCGGGCCGGTTCGGAGGAGCCGCTGCCGCTGCCGCTGCCGGCGCCGGTTCCGGTGTCGGTGACGGTGAGGACCACGGCCCCGGAGCCGTACCTACCGGACGAGCCGGATGAGCCGTTCGAACCGTACGTCAGCCTCAGCGTCACCGTCGCCTCCGCCCCCTCGCCCGCGTGCTTCAGCGTGTTCGTCAGCGCCTCTTGCAGGACGCGGTAGACCGTCAGCTCGGCGCCCGGCGCCAGTTCCAGGTCCTCGGAGGGGAGTTCGGCGTGGACCCGGAGGCCCGTCTTCCGTACGCCGTCGATCAGGGCCGGCAGGTCGGCGAGGCCGGGCTGCGGGCCGCGGGCCGCAGCCTTCCCTTCGCCGTCCTCGCCGTCCTCCCCCTCCCTCAGCACGCCCAGCAGGCGGCGGAGTTCGGCGAGGGCCTGGCGGCTGGTGGTGCCGATGGCGTCGAGGGCCTGGGCGGCGCGCTCGGGGTTCTTGGTGGCCGCGTAACGCCCGCCGTCGGCGAGGCCGGTGATGACCGACAGGTTGTGGCCGATGATGTCGTGCATCTCGCGGGCGATGCGGGCGCGTTCGGCGGCCGCCGCGAGGCGGACCTCCTGGTCGCGCTCCTCCCGGCGCGAGCGGACGGTGATGCCGAGGAGCGCGACCAGGGCGTAGGCCCAGAGGTTCGGGATCACGTGCTGGTCCCACGTGTCGGCCTGGAAGCGGAACGCGCCGGTCAGGAGCGGCGGGACGATCAGGGCGACGGACCACAGGAGGGCGCGGGGCGGCCGGGTCAGGGCGATGTGGAAGACGGGGATCGCCTGGAGGAAGGCGGCCTGGAGGAAGGCGCCGGAGGCCGCGCTGACCAGGGCCCCGCACGCCATGACCGCGAGGACGGCGGTCGGCCGGCGGCGGCGCCAGTGGAGCGGCAGCGCCAGGAGGAGGCTGGTCATGACGATCAGCCAGGTCGGCAGGGACGGGTCCCGGGCGATGGTGCGCCAGCCGCCGGCCGCGTCGACGAGCGCGGCGAGCGTCCAGCCGGCGGTCAGCAGGGCGTCCCACACCCAGGGGCGGGCCGCGTCCAAGGACCGGGCCCGGGCGAGGACACGCTGGACGTACCGGCTCGGTCCCGTCGGCCCCGTGCCCGCGCCCGTACCCCCGTCCGTGCCCGTACCCGCGCCCGTAACCCTGTCCGCGCCCCTGGCCCTGTCCGTGCCCGTACCCCTGCGCGTGGTCTCCGCGGTCGTCTCCCTGGTCACCCGGTCATCCTCATACGTCTCGGCGCGTCAGCGACAGGGCCGGTACGGCGAGTGCCGCGCCCGCCCACAGGAGCAGGGCGAGCAGGGCCGCGCCGGGTGAGGCGGCTCCGGGCAGCGGGGTGGCGGAGCCGAGGGCGCCGGCGGCCTGGGTGGGGAAGTAGCGGACGGCCGTGTCCACGAACGCGTACGGGAGCATGCCGAGCATCTCCGGCAGGATCATCACCCCGCCGATGAAGGCGCCGAGCGCGCCCGGGACGGAGCGCAGGGCGGCGCCCAGGCCGAGGGCGATCACGCCGAGGAGGGTGACGCCGGCGGCGTTGCCGGCGAGCGCGGCGAGGACGCCGTCGTCGGTGAGCGAGGCGGCCTGGTCGGTGTCGCCGAGGAAGATCTGGGCGACCTCGAAGGTGAGCAGGGCGGTGAGGAGGGAGCCGGTGAAGACGACTCCGGTGAAGACCGCGGCCTTCGCCCACAGGACCGGGCGGCGGTGCGGGACCGCGGTGAGGGTCGCGCGGATCAGGCCGGTGGCGTACTCGCCGGCGGTGAGCAGGATGCCGAGGACGGCGAGGGCGATGCCGCCGAGCTGGGATCCGTAGAGCGTGAGGACGACGGTGTCGACGTCGGAGTCGCCGCCGTCGGAGGTGTAGGTGGCGCCCATGAGGAGGCCGACGCCGAGGACGAGGGTGACGGCGGTGAGCAGGGTGATCCAGGTGGAGCGGACCGTCCACAGCTTGTGCCATTCGGAGCGCAGGACGCGGATCGGGGTGATGCCGTAGGTGGTCACGCGGCGGCTCCCTGGTATGCGGCGGCTTCCCGGTATGCGGCGGCTCCCTGGTATTCGACGGAGTCGTGGGTGAGGTCCATGAACGCCTGCTCCAGGGAGACGGTCTGCGGCGTGAGTTCGTACAGCGGCAGGCCGTGGGCGGCGGCGGTGCGGCCGATGGCGGGGGCGTCGAGGCCGGTGACGTGGAGGGTGTCGGGGGCTTCGGCGGTGATGCGGGCCGTGGCGGGGAGCAGGGCGCGCAGGCGGTCGGCGGCGGGGGTGACGACCTTGACGGTGGTGCCGCCGGCGTCCCGTACGAGGTCGGCGACGGTGGTGTCGGCGAGCAGCCGGCCCTTGCCGATGACGACGAGGTGGTCGGCGGTGAGGGCCATCTCGCTCATGAGGTGGGAGGAGACGAGGACGGTCCGGCCTTCGGCGGCGAGGGATTTGAGGAGGGTGCGGATCCAGAGCACGCCTTCGGGGTCGAGTCCGTTGACGGGTTCGTCGAGGACGACGGCGGCCGGGTCGCCGAGGAGGGCGGCGGCGATGCCGAGGCGCTGGCCCATGCCGAGGGAGAAGCCCTTCACCCGGCGGTCGGCGACCTCGGTGAGGCCGGCGAGGTCGAGGACGTGGTCGACGCGGGAGCGCGGGATGCCGTGGGTGAGGGCGAGGGCCGTGAGGTGGTTCCGGGCGGAGCGGCCCGGGTGGAGGGAGCGGGCTTCGAGGAGGGCGCCGACCTGGGTGAGGGGTGCGGGGTGGTCGGCGTAGCGGCGGCCGGCGACGGTGGCGCGGCCGCGGGTGGGGGCGTCGAGGCCGAGGAGCATGCGCAGGGTGGTGGACTTACCGGCGCCGTTGGGGCCGAGGAAGCCGGTGACGGAGCCGGGCCGGACGGTGAAGGTGAGGTCCTGGACGACGGTGCGGTCGCCGTACCGCTTGGTGAGTTCTTCCGCTCTGATCATGACGTCGACGCTAGGGAGCGGGCGGCGGCGCGGCGTCGGACCGGGGGTGGGAGGTGGGCGGCGGGCGTCGTACCGGGGTATGACGCGGGTGTGCCCGTGGGGAGAAATGCCTTGTCAGAGGGGTGCGTGGGTGGCGAGGATCCCCGCATGGACTATTCGATACGTGTGATCCGCGCCGATGAGTGGGAGAAGGTGCGCGAGCTTCGGCTGGCGGCCCTCCGGGACCCGGTGGCGGCCATCGCCTTCCTGGAGACGCACGAGGACGCCGCCGGGCGGCCCGACGGCTTCTGGCGGGAGCGGGCGGAGGGCGCCGCCGGGACGGGCCCGGGGCGGGTGCGCCAGTTCGTGGCGGAGACGCCGGACGGGCGCTGGATCGGCACGGTGACGGTGCTCGTGGAGCGGCCGTCGGACGACGTGCGGTTCGGGGAGCGGGCGGAGGTCGACCAGACTCACCTGGTCGGTGTGTACGTACGGCCCGAGGCGCGCGGCGGCGGGGTGATCGACGCGCTGTTCCGGGCTGCGGTGGAGTGGTCCTGGGCGCTGCCGGAGCCGGAGATCCGGCGGGTGCGGCTGTATGTCCACGAGGACAACGTGCGGGCCGCGGCCTTCTACCGGCGGTTCGGGTTCGTGCCGTCGGGCGAGAAGGTGACGATGCCGGGGAGCGAGACGGAGTTCGAGCTGGAGTACGAGCTTCCGCGGCCCGCCTGACCGGCCCGGCCGACCGGCCGATTGACTGGCCGGCCGATTGACAGGCCGGCCGTCCGGCCTTCCTACGGCTGGGGGAGCGGTTCAGCCCAGCGGGCGCGGGCCTGTTCCGGGGAGCGCATGAGGGCGAGGGCGGGCAGGACCCGGTCGGTGCCCCCGGTGCCCCCGGTGCCCCCGGTGCCCCCGGTGCCCCTGGCGCTCTCGGCGATGAGGGCGGGGAGGCCGGGGATCGGCGCGACGGCGGCGATGTCGTCGAGGACGAGGCTCAGTGGTGGGTCGAGCCGACCGTCGGATGACCGTGCGGCCATGCGGCGGCCGTGCTCGACCACGCTTGCGGCGAGGGCGGTCAGCAGGGGCATCGCGCCCGGGTGGGTGCGCGGGTCCTCGATCGGTTCACCCACCACGTAAAGGGTGCCCTGTTCGGCGACGAATGATGCCAACGTGAGCGAATCCGTTCGATTCGCGGTGCACGCCTCCCTGATGTGGATCGAGGAGAGGGACGACAGCGCACGGGCCGTCAGCTCCTGGGCGGCGCGGCGGCGTTCGGGGTACGCGGTGAGCGCGGACTCCAGCAGTCCGGCGTGGCCCGCGGCGGCCTTGGGGTGGGTGCGGAGGATCCGTACGGGGTCGTGGGCGTCGGCGCCCTGCGCCCAGCGGTGGACCTGCTTGAACGGTCGTCCGTCCGTGGCGGCGGCGTGCAGCCAGCAGCGCAGGAGCGTTTCCGCGGTGTCGGCGAGTGCCGCGTCCAGGCGGGCCTGGGGCCGTACGGGCGCGAGCAGCGCCGCCGCCCGCTCCTGCGCCACGGCCGCGTCCTCGCAGCCCTCGGCCGGGCTCCAGTGCAGCCGGGCGGGGGTGTCGCAGAGGTGGCCGGGGTCGTAGACGAGGACGGGACCGAGCTTGCCGCGGGCGTCCTTGGTCTCGGCCCACAGGGTCGGGTCGGAGGTGACGACGAGGACGGCGCCCTCGGCGTCCCGTACCGCCTGCACGGCGAGGGGACGGCGGGTGGCGGCGGGGCCGTAGACGATCCTCGGGGTGGGAGAGGGCGCAGGGGGTGCCGTGGTCTGGGGGGCCGGGGATGCCTGTGGTGCCGAGGGTGCCGGGGAGTCGTGCGGGCCGCCCTGGAGGGGCAGGCGCGGGGCGGGAGGCCGGGTGTCGGTGTCGCCGCCCGTCGCGCCGGCGAAGGCGGGGCCCGGAGCGGGCGCGGGCAGGGGCTCGGGCGTGCCCTGCGCGGCGGACCGGCGGTCGTGGGCTGCCGTCCCCTCGTACGTCCTGGTGTCGTCGTACGCGCGGCCGGTCGCCCGCCCGCGGCGCCCGCCCCCGTCCCCGTCCCCGTCCCCGTACCTGTCCTCGTACCCCTCCTCGTACCGGCCCCGCGCGGTCCCCTTCGCCCCCTTCGCGTACGTGCCGGCCTTCCGGCCCGCGCGGACCGCGCGCCAGCGGGCGAGGGTGCCGAGCGCGAAGACCGCGAGGACGACGAGGACCATCGCCTCGCCGATGACGAGGCCCCAGAACAGCCCGTAGCCCGACAGCGCGCCCGGTGGGGTGGCCGGCCAGGCGGCGGGGAGGTCCGTCGGCGCGGACAGCAGGGAGCGCAGGGCGAGCGGGGTGCGGGTGAAGGTGACGCCGTCCGGCCAGGCGCCGTGGGCGAGGAGGCCGGAGAGGCCGGTCGCCGTCCAGACGAGGACGGCGAGGCCCAGCAGGAGGGCGAGCAGTCCGACCACGAGACCGTCGGGGATGCCGCCCTCCCGCCGTACCTCTTGCTGCATGTCAGTCCGTCCTCACGCCACCGTCGACTGCGAGGAGTCGTTCATCTGCTGCTCGATGAGGATGGCGCGCTGTTCCGTCTCCCATTCCAGTTCCTCGTCGGTCATGGACGATTCGGTCATGGCGCGGTCGGTGTAGACCAGCGGGCGTTCCTTCTCGGTGATGAGGTGCTTGACCACCTGGACGTTGCCGTTGACGTCCCAGACCGCGATGCCGGGGGTGAGGGTCGGGATGATCTCGACCGCCCAGCGGGGCAGGCCGAGGACCCGGCCGGTGTTGCGTGCCTCGTCGGCCTTCTGGGCGTAGATGGTCCGGGTGGAGGCCATCTTGAGGATCGCCGCGGCCTCCTTCGCCGCCGCTCCGTCGACGACGTCGGAGAGGTGGTGGACGACCGCGACGAAGGACAGGCCGAGGCGGCGGCCGAACTTCAGCAGGCGCTGGAACAACTGGGCCACGAACGGGCTGTTGATGATGTGCCATGCCTCCTCGACGAGGAAGATGCGCTTCTTCCGGTCGGGGCGGATCCAGGTGTGTTCCAGCCACACGCCGACGATCGCCATGAGGATCGGCATGGCGATGGAGTTGCGGTCGATGTGGGAGAGGTCGAAGACGATGAGCGGGGCGTCGAGGTCGATGCCGACGGTCGTCGGCCCGTCGAACATGCCGCGCAGGTCGCCGTCGACCAGCCGGTCGAGGACGAGCGCCACGTCCAGGCCCCAGGCCCGTACGTCGTCTATGTCGACGTTCATGGCCTCGGCGGACTCCGCCTCGGGGTGGCGCAGTTGCTCGACGATGTCGGTGAGGATCGGCTGGCGGTCGGTGATGTGCTCGTTGACGTAGGCGTGGGCGACCTTGAGCGCGAAGCCGGAGCGCTCGTCGAGGCCGTGGCCCATCGCCACCTCGATGATGGTGCGCAGCAGGGCGAGCTGGCCGGTGGTGGTGATGGACGGGTCGAGCGGGTTGAGGCGGATCCCGGCGTCGTTGGCGACCATCGGGTCCAGGCGGATGGGGGTTATCCCCAGCTCCTGGGCGATGAGGTTCCATTCGCCGACGCCGTCCTCGCCCTGGGCGTCGAGGACGACGACCTGGCGGTCGCGGAAGCGGAGCTGGCGCAGGACGTAGGTCTTCTCCAGCGCCGACTTGCCGTTTCCGGACTCGCCGAGGACCAGCCAGTGGGGGGCGGGGAGCTGCTGCCCGTACAACTGGAAGGGGTCGTAGATGTACCCCTTGCCGCTGTAGACCTCACGGCCGATGATCACGCCGGAGTCGCCGAGGCCGGGGGCCGCGGTCGGCAGGTAGACGGCCTGGGCCTGTCCGGTGGAGGTGCGGACGGGCAGGCGGGTCGTCTCCACCTTCCCGAAGAGGAAGGAGGTGAAGGCTTCGGTGAGGACGGACAGCGGATCTCGCATCGGTCTGTGCCCCTTCGGCCCTAGCGGCGGATGCCGGTCGCGAACGGCAAGGTGTTCACAAAGGCCCGGTGGTGCTCGCGGTCGCACCACTCCAGCTTCAGATACGACTTGCCGGCGGAGGCCCTGATCGTGCGCTTGTCGCGGGCGAGGGCCTCCGGCGAGCGCGCCGATACGGTGATGTACCCGACGAGGTTGACGCCCGCCGCTCCGCTGGCGAGATCTTCACCCCGCTGGTCGAGCCGGCCGTGGGCGGCGATGTCGCGCGGGTCGACGGTGCGGTTCATCTTGGCCTGGCGGGACGCCTCGGCCTCGTCGTTGGTCTTCTCGGTGAGCATGCGCTCGATGGCGACCTCCGTGGGCTCCAGGTCCATGGTGACGGCGACCGTGCGGATGACGTCGGGGGTGTGGACGAGGAGCGGGGCGAGGAAGTTGACGCCCACGGGGGTCATCGGCCACTCCTTGATCCAGGCGGTGGCGTGGCACCAGGGCGCGCGGGTGGCGGACTCGCGGGTCTTGGCCTGGAGGTACGTCGGTTCCATCGCGTCCAGCTCGGCCGGCCAAGCGTTTCGTTTCGTCATGGCCTGGATGTGGTCGATGGGGTGGTCCGGGTCGTACATGGAGTGCACGAGGGAGGCGAGGCGGGACTGGCCGAGGGGCTGGCGGACCCGGATGTCGGCCTCGGCGAGCCGGGCGCAGATGTCGGTGAGCTCGCGGGCCATGACGACGGCGAGGCCGGCGTCGCGGTCGAGCCTGCGGGCGCCGGAGGCGTGGCGGGCGGCGCGGGCCATGGCGTTGGCCTCGGCGGCGAGCTCGCGGGTGTAGTGCATGCAGGCGACCAGGTAGGCGCGGTGCTGCTCGCTGGAGGTGGAGACCATGGACTGGAGCTGGTCGTACGACTCCTGGAGCCAGGCCGGGGCCTGGTGGTCGCCGCGCTGGGCGACGTCCTTGGCGTGGGCGTCGGGGTCGGCGGGGAGGGTGCGGGCGAGCATCTGGAGGCGGGTGACGAAGCCGTCCCCGTTGGCGACGTGCTTGAGGAGGGTGCCGAAGCGGTCGACGAGGGCTTCCTGGTCCTCGGAGTCGCGCAGGCCGACGCCGGGGCCCTCGATCTCGATGGCGGCGGTGACGGTGCGGCGGTCGGCGTGCAGCAGGACGGCGATCTCGTCGGGGCCGAAGGGGGCGGAGAGCCAACTGATCCGGCCGATGCCGGGCGGCGGGCCGACCTCGACCTCGCGGCCGTCGAGGCGGGTGCCGGCCTCGACGGCGCCGGAGCGGTAGGCGGTGCCGCGCTTGAGCATCCGCTTGTAGCTGCGGTTGATCTCGAACCACTTGTAGAACGTGCGGTGCTTGTACGGGACGTAGACCGCGGCCAGGGCGATCATGGGGAAGCCCATGAGCAGCACGATGCGCAGGGACAGGACGGGGACGATCAGTCCGCTCATCATGCCGAGGAAGGCGCCGGCGATGATGAGCGCGATCTCGCCGGTCTCGCGGTTCTTGCCGACGATCGCGTTCGGCCGGGCGCGGCCGATGAGATACGTGCGGCGGGGCGCGACCGGCTGGGACTGGGTCGTCAACGCCCTCCACCTCCTGTGTGCTTGGTGCTGCTGTTGCTGCTACGGCTGGTGTGCGGGGTGCCCGCGGTGGGACTGCCGCTGCGGGGCGCGGGCGGGGGTGTGGGTGCGGTGCCGCCTCCGGTGCCGCGGCTGCTGTGGGCGGCGACGCCGCCGGAGAGCGGGTTGGCGGGGCGGGGGGTGCCGCCCTGGCCGCCGCCGCCCTGGTTGCCGCCGTCGCTACGGGTGCTGTGGGTTTTGATGCCCTGGGAGACGAGGGAGGCGGGGGAGGAGATGACGGCGGCGGCGGCGTTCTCGCCGGCGCGGTGCAGGCGGTTGTTGCGGGAGGCGACGATCTCGTCGCCGAAGCCGGGGACGAAGCGGTAGATCATCGCGGAGGCGAAGATCGCGAGCAGGATGATCGCGAGGCCGGAGACGACGGCGGAGAAGGCGTCGGGCCCGGTGCCGGAGGAGAGCGCGCCGGCGAGGCCGAGGACGATGACGATGACCGGCTTGACGAGGATCACCGCGATCATGATCCCGGCCCAGCGGCGGACGTGGCCCCACATGTTCTTGTCGACGAGCCCGGAGTAGACGACCACGCCGAGCAGCGTGCCGACGTAGAGCAGCACGGCCCGCAGGACGAGCTCGAGGTAGAGCACGCCGGCCGCGAGGATCGTGACCAGGGACACGATGATCAGCATGATGGGCCCGCCACCGATGCTGTCGCCCTTCTCCAGGGCCTGCTTGAAGTTGCCGAAGAAGACGTCGGTCTGCTGGCCGGTGCCGGAGGCGATGACCTCGGTGACGGCGTCGGTGGCGTTGACGACGGTGTAGAGGATCAGCGGCGTGAAGGCGGACGCGAGGACGGTCAGCCAGAGGAACCCGATCGCCTCGGAGATCGCGGTGGTGAGCGGCACGCCGCGGATGGCGCGCTTGGCGACGGCGAGCAGCCAGAGGAGGAGGGTGAGGAAGGTGGCGGCGGCGAAGACGATGGCGTAGCGGCCGAGGAACTCGAGGTTCGTGAAGTCGACGTCGGCGGTCTTCTTCACGGCCTCGGACAGCGTGTCGACCACCCAGGCGGCGGCCTTGGCGCACCCGTTGGCGAGGGAGGAGAGGGGGTCGAGGGCGGTGGTGGGGTCGTCGAGGCGGGTGCGGGAGCCGCCGCCGTTGTTCTGGCCGTTTTCGCAGTAGTCCCGTGCGGGGCCGCGAATCAGGTCGCAGGGGTTGTTGCTGCCCGACGGGCTGGGCGTGGGCGTGGCCGCCGGTGGGGTGGTCGCCGGCGGCGGGGTGGGCGCCGCGACGGCACGGGCGGCGAACAGGACGAGAGCGGCCTGGGCAGCGGACAGCGCGGTGGCGATGCCGATGCCACGGGACAGGGTCTTACCGGGCATAGGTGAAGCCTCCGAACGTGCCGACAGCGTCCGCCATGTCCTCGGCCGTGGACGCCCTTTGGTCGCGACCCACGGGTACCGGTCCGTCCTTCTGGCTGAAACCGGTGACCTTCCAGTCACCGTCGACCCACCGAAGCTCGTACGTGCTCGTGTACCAGGCTTCCGTCACAGGGCTCTGGGAGCCTTCACCGGCGAGGCCGAACAGCGACGAGTACCAGACCGCGACCGTGGCTCGGTCGCCCGAGAAGCTTTCGACCTTGGAGCCCGCCGGGATCACCCGGGAGACGAACATCAGGCCCGGTGGCACCGTGCCGTCCTCGTTGAGGCCGATCCGGCTCAGGAATCCTTTGTCCGTGTAGACCTTGTCCAGCGCGCCCTGCTGCGAGGCCGCGGCCTCGGGCGCGTACACGGCGCGGACGATCTCGCTGCGGGAGGCGGCGGTGAACATGTCCACCGACCCCAGCGCCACCGCGTAATTCGCCGCCGCGCTCTGCGCCCCCTGCTCGTCCCTCGCGAAGCCCGACGGGATCGTGCCGTTCTTGCCGGTGACCGGGCGGACGCCCGTCGCCGCCGTGGGGGCGGCGGAGCGGGTGGTGGTGCCCGGGCCGGCGGTGGCGTCGGAGGGGGAGGAGCCGTCGCCGCGGTTCGCGAGGGCGATCGCGGCGACCAGGAGGACCACCACGCCCACGACCGCGACGAGGGAGCGGGAGCCGCGGGCGGGGGGGCGGGGGGTACCGGGGTCGGGGAGGCGGGTGCGGGTCTGGCCGTCGTGCTCGTCGCCGAGGCTCATGCCGGGTACGCCCCCTCAACCGTTCGCGGGTACGACGAAAGCCGTGCTGCTGGGTTCCGCGCGGGCGCGGCGTGGTGACTGGACATCAGGGAACGCGACCTCGGTGGTGAGAAACGGGTTAGACGGCCATCCCGTACACGATGGTGAAGAGCGTCCCCAGCGACCCGATGATGAAGACGCCGGTCAGACCCGCCACGATCAGGCCCTTGCCCTGCTCGGCGCTGAAGGTGTCCCGCAGGGCGGTGGCGCCGATGCGCTGTTTGGCCGCTCCCCAGATGGCGATGCCGAGGCAGAGCAGGATGGCCACGGCCATCACGACCTCGATCATCACCTTGGCCTCGGCGCCCAGGCTCCCGAAAGGCCCCCAGTTCGGGGCGATTCCACCGATGATGGTGGTGATGTCGCCCTTCTCGGCCGCCAGGTACATGTAACTCACCGCCCCTGTTGGGTAGTTCGTCGCCCCTGCCGGATGGCATGGGCCGTCGACCCTATCTTCGCTGATGAAACCGCTCGCGTGTGACGGCTTGACGGCTCTCTTTACCCGATCCCCGCACACTTGACCGATCTGACCGTCTTGACCTGCGACGGTGTGGCCGGTTCCTATGCGAAGAAGCGTATGGTCACTCTGTGTATCACGCAGGGTGACTCCGGGCAATGATTGTCGTTGTGGCACCTTTGGGGCGGCGCGGGGCACGCGGGAGGGTGCTCCCGGCCACTTCCGTTCCGTCCGGTTCGTCCACGCCCTGCCGCGGGTCCTCGCGCCTAGACTGGCGTGGGGCGTACTGCCAGGAGCCGAGGGGTGGTTGACGGTGCGTAAGGCGCGCAGGGCGTGGCTGGTGGCCGGTGTCGTGTTCGGGGTCTGCCTCAGCTTTGTCGCGCTGATCGTGGTCGGGACGTACTCCGCGGCCGCCGGGCTGCTCGGCGGTGCCGGGAACGGGAAGAACGGGACCGTGGCGCTGGCCAAGGGGGCGGTGCCGGCGGCGTACCAGGGGCTCGTGCAGCAGTGGGGCAACCTGTGTCCGGCGATCAATCCGGCGCTGCTGGCCGCGCAGCTCTACCAGGAGAGCGGCTGGAATCCGACGGTGGTGTCGCCCGCGAACGCGCGCGGCATCGCGCAGTTCATCCCCGGCACCTGGGCCGGGCACGGCATCGACGGGGACGGGGACGGGGACCGGGACGTCTGGGACCCCAAGGACGCGATTCCGTCGGCCGCCTCGTACGACTGCGAGCTCGCCGGGTACGTGAAGGACGTGCCGGGCGATCCGACGAACAACATGCTGGCCGCCTACAACGCGGGCGCCTACCGGGTCATCAAGTCCGGCGGTGTGCCGCGGATCCGGGAGACGCAGAACTACGTGCGGATCATCCGGTCGCTGGAGAAGAGCTTCGCCCGGCCGGTCGGACGGGTCGACCCGTCCCGGCAGGCCGCCGGGGCGATCTACTACGCGCAGCAGAAGCTCGGTACGCCGTACCTCTGGGGCGGTACGGGCACGGCGGCGCAGAACGGCCGGTTCGACTGCTCGGGGCTCACGCAGGCGGCGTACGAGTCGGTGGGCATCAAGCTGCCGCGCGTGGCCAACGACCAGTACAACGCCGGGCCGCATCCCAGCCGGGACGAACTCCTGCCGGGCGACCTCGTGTTCTTCTCCGACGACCTGACGAACTCCCGCGCCATCCGGCACGTGGGCATCTATGTCGGCGGCGGCTACATGATCGACGCACCGCGCACCGGGGCCGTCATCCGCTTCGACCCGATCGACACGCCCGACTACTTCGGCGCGACCCGGGTGACCCAGGACGGCGCGGCGGCGCTCCCGACCCACCTGCCGCAGCCGTGACCGCCGAGCCGGAACGCTCCGTGAGGCTCGGGCCCGGAGCTGCGACGGCCCGTCACCTTTCGATAACGTCGTAGTGATCTTGGGCGAAGAGCGGAACGCTGCCCTCGGGCGGATCGTTTCCCGATCCGACCGTTCTGACCACGGGGGTTGGACACCACACCGACACACAGCAAGGGGCCGCATCAGATGGCTGGACTCGCATCGGACGGTTCGAACCCCGATGTCAGCCTGCTCTACGACATCAACGGGCTGGCGAAGGCCGCCCCGCCGTGGTTCGACCGCGTCATGGAGTTCGTCGGCGAGTACGGCATCATGCTCGGCCTCGTCCTGGTCGTGCTCTGGTGCTGGTGGAGCATCCGCAGGAGGGGCTCGCTGGGCGATTCCGTGAGCGGTCTCGTCGGGCTCGTCTGGGCCCCGCTCGCGGCCGGCATCGCGCTCCTCGTCAACATCCCGATCCGTGGCTTCGTCGAACGCCCCCGGCCGTTCAACGACCACCAGGGGCTCGACGTCCTCGTCGCCGGCAAGACCGACTACTCGTTCGTGAGCGACCACGCCACCATGGCGATGGCCATCGCCGTCGGCGTGTTCGTCGCCCACCGCCGCTTCGGGCTCGCCGCCATCGGGCTCGCGCTCGCCGAGGGCTTCTGCCGGGTCTACATGGGCGTCCACTACCCGACGGACGTCGTCGGCGGACTCGCCCTCGGCACCGCCGTCGCCCTGCTCCTCGCCCCGCTCGCGCTGGCCCTGCTCACCCCGCTGGTCTCCGCCGTCGCCCGCTCCCGGCACGGCGCCCGCCTCGTCCGCTCCCGCCGCGCCGCCGAACGCACGGCCCTGGCCGAGACCGTCGGCATCCCCGAGCCCCGCCACGGCTCGGGGGAGAACGACCTGGCGGCCTAGAGCGCCGCAGGGGGCGCCGGAACCTCGCGCCGACCGGCACCTCGCCGACCCACCCCGGCCCTTGGCCGGCCTCCATCCCGGGGGCCCGACCGAGGGCCGGGGTCGTCTACGCCGCCACCGACGCCTTGTGCTCCGCCGCGTCCGCGCGGGCCCGTTCACGGGAGCGGCGGGCCGGGCCTCGCCAGCCGCAACTGCACCGGGCGATCGCGAACGAGCCGCGTTCCGTGGTCTCCGTGTGATGCACGTCCCCACCGTACTGCCGGGGCGGGCGCGCGTGACGGGGCGTCCGGACCGTCGTTATCCGGTCGGGCGGGATCCGGACAGCGGCGGCACGGCGTTGGGGGTTGGCAGGCGATGGTGGTGCGGAACGGACGCTCGGGCGGGGCATGGGCCGTCGCCGCCGCGCTGGTCGGGACGGTGGCCGCCGGCGGCTGCGCCGACCCCGGCGACGAGAGGGGACAGGGCGGTGACCCCGTCGCCTCCGTGCGCGGCGCGGCCGAGGTGCTGGCCCGCGCCGGGTCGTCCAAGGCGAGCACCTCCATGGAGATGGCCTCCGGCGGGACCCGGGTCACCATCCGCGGCGAGGGCACCTACGACTTCCGCCGCCGCACCGGCAGCCTCCAGGTGGTGCTGCCCAAGGCCGCTTCGGGGGAGAGCGCGCACCGGCCCATCACCGAGCTGCTCGCCCCCGGCGCGCTCTACATGAAGAACCGGGGCGCCGGAGTGCCCGCCGACAAGTGGGTACGGGTCGACACCACCACCCTCGACGACGGCAACCTGGTCACCGGCGGCGCCACCGACCCGGCCGCGGCGGCCGAGCTGCTCCGCGGGGCGAAGCGGGTGGACTACGTCGGCGAGGTCGACCTCGCGGGGGTGAAGGTCCGGCACTACCGGGGCGTCGCGGACATCGCGGAGGCGGCCCGCCGGGCCGCCCCGCAGGTGCGCGGGGCGCTCGCGGCGGCGGCGAAAGGGTTCACCACGGACACGGTGCCCTTCGACGCGTATCTGGACGGGGAGGGGCGGCTGCGCAAGGTCCGCCACCAGTTCAGCTTCAGCAACCAGGGCCGCACGGTCGCGGTCGCCTCGACCACGCTGCTGTACGGGTTCGGGGCGCGGGTGTCCGTGACGCTGCCCGACCGCGAGGACATCTACGCCGGGAAGATCAAGGCATGAACGGGTGCCCGGGTGCGGGCACCGGGGGGCCAGGGCCAAATGGTCCGGACGTGTCATGTGCGGTCCGTAGGCCGCTCCCTACGCTGGGAGACCGACGCCGGCAGGAAGAGGTGAATGCGCATGGCCCCGCCGCTCGGTACCCCGACCGCGCTCAGCGACCCCGAGTGCGTCGCCCTGGCCGAGATCGAACTCTGCGGTGAACTGATCATCGCCGCCTCCGCCGTCGAGGAGGAGCGGCTGAGCGCCGACCGCATCGACGAGGTGCTCCGGGTCGACACGGAGACCCGCTAGCCCGCGCGGGACCCGGCGGGGAACGCCGGGCCACCCGGACCGCCGGTCCCGTACCCCCGTCAGGTGCGCATCATGCGCGCGATGGCCTTCGTGGCCTCCTCGACCTTCGCGTCGATCTCGTCGCCGCCCTTGGTGGCCGCGTCCGCCACGCAGTGGCGCAGGTGCTCCTCCAGGAGCTGGAGGGCGAAGGACTGCAGCGCCTTGGTGGACGCCGAGACCTGGGTGAGGATGTCGATGCAGTACACGTCCTCGTCGACCATGCGCTGCAGCCCGCGGATCTGGCCCTCGATGCGGCGGAGCCGCTTGAGGTGCTCGTCCTTCTGCTTGTGGTAGCCGTGCACGCCGTGGTCGTGGCCGTGGTCCGGCGACGGCTCGGCGGTCTCGGGGGTGACCTCGGCCGCCGCCTCGGTGGTCGTCATCGCGTCCTCCCGCTGTCCAGAAAGGGTGTGTATACCCCTCGTGGGTATATGGTACCGATCCCCGCCGATCGGGGCGGGGTCCCGTGCAGTTCACTGTGCCTGATGGGCGACACTGAAGGGACGCCGGTTAGCCGTGGCCGGATGATGCGCCTAGCATCAGCCTGACCGAAACCCAGCACCCCGAGGACCCCACGTGCGATTTCGTCTGACCCCCAGGGAGACGAGCTTCTACGACATGTTCGCCGCGTCCGCGGACAACATCGTCACGGGCTCCAAGCTCCTGATGGAACTGCTCGGAGCGGAACCCTCCGCCCGGGCCGAGATCGCCGAGCGGATGCGGGCAGCGGAGCACGCCGGCGACGACGCCACCCACGCGATCTTCCACCAACTGAACTCGTCGTTCATCACCCCGTTTGACCGCGAGGACATCTACTCCCTCGCGTCGTGCCTCGACGACATCATGGACTTCATGGAGGAGGCCGTCGACCTGGTCGTCCTCTACAACATCGAAGAGCTCCCCAAGGGCGTCGAGCAGCAGATCGAGGTCCTGGCCCGGGCGGCCGAGCTGACCGCCGAGGCCATGCCGCACCTGCGGACGATGGACAACCTCACCGAGTACTGGATCGAGGTCAACCGCCTCGAGAACCAGGCCGACCAGATCCACCGCAAGCTGCTCGCCCACCTCTTCAACGGCAAGTACGACGCCATCGAGGTGCTCAAGCTCAAGCAGATCGTGGACGTGCTGGAGGAGGCCGCCGACGCCTTCGAGCACGTGGCGAACACCGTGGAGACCATCGCGGTCAAGGAGTCCTGAGGCTTCGTGGACACCTTCGCTCTGATCGTCACCATCGGTGTCGCGCTCGGCTTCACGTATACGAACGGATTCCACGACTCCGCCAACGCCATCGCGACCTCCGTCTCGACGCGGGCGCTGACCCCGCGCGCGGCGCTGGCGATGGCGGCGGTGATGAACCTCGCCGGCGCGTTCCTCGGCAGCGGCGTCGCCAAGACCGTCAGCAAGGGCCTGATCGAGACGCCGTCGGGCAGCAAGGGGATGGGCATCCTCTTCGCCGCGCTGGTCGGCGCGATCGTGTGGAACCTGGTCACCTGGTACTTCGGGCTGCCCTCGTCCTCCTCGCACGCCCTGTTCGGCGGCATGGTGGGCGCGGCGCTCGCCGGCGGGATCGATGTGATCTGGTCCGGCGTGGTCGAGAAGATCGTCATTCCGATGTTCGTCTCGCCGTTCGTCGGGCTGATCCTCGGCTATCTGGTCATGTGCGTGATCCTGTGGATCTTCCGCCGGGCCAATCCCCACAAGGCCAAGCGGGGCTTCCGGATCGCCCAGACCGTCTCGGCGGCGGGCATGGCCCTCGGTCACGGCCTCCAGGACGCCCAGAAGACGATGGGCATCGTGGTGATGGCCCTGGTCATCGCCGACGTCGAGCAGGCCGGCGACGCGATCCCGGTCTGGGTGAAGGTCGCCTGCGCGGTGATGCTGTCGCTCGGTACGTACGCGGGTGGCTGGCGCATCATGCGGACGCTCGGCCGCCGGATCATCGAGCTGGACCCGCCGCAGGGCTTCGCGGCGGAGACCACGGCGGCGTCCGTGATGTACACGGCGTCCTTCATGTTCCACGCGCCGATCTCCACCACCCATGTGATCACCTCGGCGATCATGGGCGTGGGGGCGACGAAGCGGGTGAACGCGGTGCGCTGGGGCGTCGCGAAGAACATCATCCTGGGCTGGTTCATTACGATGCCGGCCGCGGCGCTGGTGGCCGCGGTGAGCTACTACATCGTCAAGCTGTTCTTCGGCTGACGGGCGGTGGCCCCCGGAATTGCTGGGGGTCCGGGGGTTATCCCCCGGGGGATGCAGTATCACGATGCCGGCCGCGGCGCTGGTGGCCGCGGTGAGCTACTACATCGTCAAGCTGTTCTTCGGCTGACGGCCGGGCGCCCCGCGCGGGCGTCGGTGGAAACGTGGCGGGCCCGGCTCCCCTGTGGGGGAGCCGGGCCCTTTCGTGTCGTACGGCGGCACCGCCATGCAGCGCCGTACGACGGGGTTATCCGAAGCGGCCGGAGATGTAGTCCTCGGTCGCCTGGACACTCGGGTTGGAGAAGATGCGCTCGGTGTCGTCCAGCTCGATCAGCTTGCCGGGCTGGCCCACGGCCGCCAGGTTGAAGAACGCCGTGCGGTCCGAGACGCGGGCGGCCTGCTGCATGTTGTGCGTCACGATGACGATCGTGAAGCGCTCCTTCAGCTCGCCGATCAGGTCCTCGATCGCGAGCGTCGAGATCGGGTCGAGGGCCGAGCAGGGCTCGTCCATCAGCAGGACGTCCGGCTCGACCGCGATGGCGCGGGCGATGCACAGGCGCTGCTGCTGGCCGCCGGAGAGGCCGGAGCCCGGCTTGTTGAGGCGGTCCTTGACCTCGTTCCAGAGGTTCGCGCCCTTGAGGGAGCGCTCGACGATCTCGGCGAGCTCGGCCTTCTTGTAGGAGCCGTTCAGGCGCAGGCCCGCCGCCACGTTGTCGAAGATCGACATGGTGGGGAAGGGGTTGGGCCGCTGGAAGACCATGCCGACCGTGCGGCGCACGGCGACGGGGTCGACCCCGGGGGCGTACAGGTTCTCGTCGTCCAGCATCACCTTGCCCTCGACGCGGCCACCGGGGGTGACCTCGTGCATGCGGTTCAGGGTGCGCAGGAAGGTGGACTTGCCGCAGCCGGACGGGCCGATGAAGGCCGTCACGGAGCGGGGCTCGACGGTCATGGAGATGTCGTCGATCGCCTTGTGGTTGCCGTAGTAGGCGGAGAGGCCGCTGACGTCGATTCGCTTGGCCATATCAGTTCACTTCCAGAGTGCCGCGTCAGCGGCCGGTCTTCGGGGCCTTCCAGCGGGCGATGCCGCGGGCCACCAGGTTGAGGATCATGACGAAGGCGATCAGGACGAGCGCGGCGGCCCAGGCGCGGGCCACGGCGGCGTCGGTGCCGACCGCGTACTGCTCGTACACGTAGAGCGGCAGGGAGGACTGGGCGCCTTCGAAGGGGTTCGGGTTGATGAGCTTCGTACCGAACACGAGGAGGAGGACGGGGGCCGTCTCACCGGTGATGCGGGCGACCGCGAGCATGACGCCCGTGGTGATGCCGCCGATCGCGGTGGGCAGGACCACCTTCAGGATCGTGCGCCACTTGGGGACGCCGAGGGCCAGGGACGCCTCGCGCAGCTCGTTCGGGACGAGCTTCAGCATCTCCTCGGTGGAGCGGACCACGACCGGCATCATCAGGATCGCGAGGGCCATCGCGCCGGCGAAACCGGAGGGGCCGAAGCCCAGCATCAGGTTCCAGGTGGCGAGGATGAACAGGCCCGCGACGATCGACGGGATGCCCGTCATGACGTCGACGAAGAAGGTGACGGCCTGGGCGAGCTTTCCGCCGCCGTACTCGACCAGGTAGACCGCGGTCAGCAGGCCGATCGGGGCGGCGATCAGGGTCGCGATGCCGACCTGCTCCATGGTGCCGAGCAGCGCGTGGTAGACACCGCCGCCGGCCTCGGCGTCGAGGACGCCGTTCATGGAGTGGGTGAGGAAGTAGCCGTCGAGGACTTCCATGCCCTTGCTGATCGTCACCCAGGCCAGGGAGAGCAGCGGGACGACGGCGAGGACGAAGCAGACCCAGACGAGGCTGGTGGCGACGCGGTCCTTGGCCTGGCGGGAGCCTTCGACCTTGGTGGTCAGGGCGTAGGTGCCGAGGACGAAGACCAGCGCGGAGATCAGGCCCCACTGGACCTTGCTGTGCCAGCCGGCGGCGAGGCCGATGCCGCAGCCCGCGGCGATCGAGACGACGGCGACGGCGGCCGGGGTCCAGCGCGGCAGGCGCGCGTGGGCGAGGGGGCGGCGTGGGGTCACGGTGACGGGACGCTCCTGGACGGCGTGGCTCATGCGTTCGCCCCCGAGTACTCCTTGCGCCGCGCGATGATCCAGCGGGCGGCGCCGTTGACCAGCAGGGTGATGGCGAAGAGGACGAGACCGGAGGCGATCAGGGCGTCCCGGCCGAACTCGTTGGCCTCGTTGAACTTCGCGGCGATGTTCTGGGCGAAGGTGCCGCCGCCCGGGTCGAGCAGGTGGCCCGAGATGACGAAGCTGGGGGAGAGGACGACGGCTACCGCCATGGTCTCACCGAGGGCGCGGCCGAGGCCGAGCATGGAGGCGGAGATGATGCCGGAGCGGCCGAAGGGCAGCACCGACATGCGGATGACCTCCCAGCGCGTGGCGCCGAGGGCGAGGGCCGCCTCCTCGTGCATCTTCGGGACCTGGAGGAAGACCTCGCGGGTCACGTTGGTGATGATCGGGAGGATCATGATCGCCAGCAGGATGCCGACGGTGAAGAGGCTGCGGGCGAGGCCGTCGCTGGACTTGTCGAAGACGTACGTCCAGCCCAGGTACTGGTCGAGCCACTTGTTGAGGCCGTCCAGGTACGGGACCAGGAAGATCGCGCCCCAGAGGCCGTAGATGATGCTGGGCACGGCGGCGAGCAGGTCGACCACGTACGCGAGCGGCTTGGCCAGCCTGCGCGGGGCGTAGTGCGAGATGAACAGCGCGATGCCGATGGCGATCGGCACGGCGATGACCATGGCGATGATCGAGGAGACGACCGTGCCGAAGGCGAGGACGGCGATGCCGAAGACGGGCGGGCTGCCGGCCGGGTTCCACTCGAAGGTGGTGAAGAAGTTGGCGCTGTCCTGGGAGATCGCGAGGACGGCGCGGTAGGTGAGGAAGACCGCGATCGCGGCCATGATCACGAGGAGGGTGATGCCGGATCCGCGGGAGAGACCGCTGAAGATGCGGTCACCGGGGCGGGTCGCGCCCTTGGGGCGCGGGGCCCCTTGTATGTCTGGTGTGGTCGTAGCCATCTGTTTCTTCTCCGGTCTGCGGAGCGGGTACGGGCCTCACGGCGTCGTACGGGCTCCTGGCGGCGGTGCACCGGATCCCGGGGGCCGGCCCCTCCACGGGAGGTGAGGGGCCGGGCCCGGCCGGGGGTCAGGACAGGGTGGGGACGATCTCGCGCACCTTGGTGGCGATCTCGGCCGGGAGCGGGGCGTAGCCGGCGTCGGAGAGGACCTTCTGGCCCTCCTCGCTCGCGGTGTAGTTCAGGAACGCCTTCAGGGTCGGCAGGGTCTCCGCCTTGTTGCCCTTGTCGCAGGCGATCTGGTAGGTGACGAGGATCAGCGGGTAGGCGCCCTCGGCCTTGGTGGCGTAGTCGAGGGACAGGGCCAGGTCGCTGCCGGTGCCCTTGACCTTGGCGGCGGCGATGGCCTTGGAGGCGTTCTCCGGGGTCGCGGCGACCGGGGCGGAGGCGCCGGTGTTGATGCTGACCGTGGAGATCTTGTTGGCGGTCGCGTAGGACAGCTCGAAGTAGCCGATGGAGCCCTCGGCGTCCTTGACCGCGGTGGCGACACCGGAGGAGCCGTTGGCGGCCTGGCCGCCCTGGGCGGGCCACGACTTCGACTTCGGGTCGTGCTTCCAGTCGGCCGGTGCGGCGGTCGACAGGTACTTGCCCAGGTTCTGGGTGGTGCCCGACTCGTCCGAGCGGTGGAATGCCTGGATGGTGGAGCCGGGGAGCTTGGCGCCCGGGTTCAGCTTGGCGATCGCCGGGTCGTTCCACTTGGTGATCTTGTTGTCGAAGATCTTGGCCAGGGTGGGGGCGTCCAGGACCAGGTTGTCCACGCCGTCCAGCTTGTAGCCGATGGCGATGGGCCCGCCGACCATCGGCAGGTTGACGCCCTTGCCGCCCTTGCAGATCTTCTGCGACTCGGCGACCTCTTCGTCCTTCAGGGCGGAGTCGGAGCCCGCGAAGGCGACCTGGCCCTGGTTGAACTTGGTGATGCCGCCGCCGGAGCCGATGGCCTGGTAGTTGATCTCGACACCGGAACACGCGGCCTGGAAGTTCTTGACCCACAGGTCCATGGCGTTCTTCTGGGCGCTGGAGCCGGCCGCGAGCAACTGGCCCTTGGCGCCGTCGCACTTGATGTTCGACGCGGCGGCGGAGGTCGTGCCGCCGTCCTTGGTGGGCCCGGTGTTGTCGTCCGAACCACACGCCGAGAGGACCAGCGCGCCGGAGACGACGAGGGCACCGATCGCGGAGGCGCGAAGCCCGTTCTTGCGCGAAAGCTTCACTTTCGGGTGTTCCTTCCAGAAGCCGCCAGTCGTGGACCTTGCTGTCCTGAACGTTCTACGGCGGCGCGTGTCGGAGTGGCCGGTGCGGCGCTGAGCTGTGCACCTTGTACGGCCGAAATTAGGCAGATCAGGTGAAGCGGCCGACGGGGGAGAGTGAACGGAAAGTGAACCGTGCCGGAAGTGGCGGTGCGGGGACGGCACGCCGCCCCCGCACACGGAAAAACACCCCTAGCGGGTCGGCGTGGCGAGCAGGGCGTCCAGGAGTTCGCGGTCGCGCGGCCGGGTGAGGCGGCGCCGGGCCCGGTCCGGGGGAAGCCAGACCAGGGCGTCGATCTCGCGGGTCGGGGTGAAGGAGCCGCCGACGGCGCGGGCGGCCCAGTAGGCGACCTCCTTGGGCCGGCCGTCGACCGTGTAGTGGACGGTGGGCAGGCGGGCGCCGAGCACGCAGGACTGGCCCGTCTCCTCGCGGATCTCCCGCAGGGCGCAGTCGGCGAGGGTCTCGCCGTCCTTCAGCTTGCCCTTCGGGTGCGACCAGTCGTCCCACTTCGGGCGGTGGACGAGGGCGATCTCGATGCCCTCGCCCGATGCCGCCGGGCGCCACAGCACGCAGCCCGCCGCGAGGATCGGTCCCGCCGGGGTCACGGCACGGCCGCCGTCGCCGTGGCCCGGGACCAGGCGCGCTGGAAGGCGAAGCGGGCGGCCTCGACCTCGTGGCGCTGGTCGGCGTGCAGGACGCCGAGGGCGTACGCGGTGGCCGGGGCGATCCGCGGGGTGCGGGCGGCCGCGGCCGCGGCGGCGGCGGCCTCGGCGGCGTCGCGGTGCCGGTCGAGGGCGCGCCCCGCCTCGTACAGGACGGGGTCCGGATCCGCGCCGCCGTGCAGCACCTCGCCGGCGTAGCGGTGCAGCCGCAGCAGGCTGCGGGTCTGGTGCCAGGGGGCGTCCTGGGCCTCTCCGGCGGCCAGGGCGAGGGCCTCCGCGTTGTACGGGTGGGCGGCCCGGGTCAGCGGGAGCGCGGCCACCGCGTCGAGGAGCCGGCGCTCGACGACGGACGCGGAGGCGTCCAGGACGTCGACGGCCCGGGCGCTGCCGGCCGGGCCGAGCGGCACCTCGGAGGCGAGCAGGGCGACGGCGTCGGCGACGGCGTGGAAGCGGGAGGAGCCGAGGGCCTGGAGCGCGGCCGAGTGGGCGCGGGTGCGGGCGAGGGTGAGCTGGCGTTCGAGCAGGGCGCCGGCGCGGGCGGCGCCGACGGCCAGGCCCCGGCCGCTCTCCGTGCCGCGCGGGGCCGGTACGGGGTCCGGGCTCGACAGCCGGGACAGCGCGTCCACCAGGCGGACGAGCCGGGAGGTGCAGGCGTGCTCCAGGGCGAGTGTGCCGGAGAGCCAGGCCAGCTCGGTGCGGAGCTGGTCGGCCCAGGCGCCGTCGAGGAGCGGCCGGAAGGTGTGGAGGGTGCCGCTGATCCGGCGGGCGGCGGCCCGCAGGGTGCGGGCGGCCTCCTCCGCGCCGGCCGTGTCGGCGCCGCTCTCGGTGTGCAGCCGCAGGCCGCGGAGGAAGTCCGCGGCCCGGGCGTGGAGGTAGGGGGCGAGCACCTCGCCGGCCGAGACCTCGGAGGTGATGTCAGGGTTGTGCACGCCGGCGCCTCCGCGCGTCGATGAGCATCTCCTGGACGTGCCGGAGCGGCTGGCCCTCGGGGTCGGTCGCGTGCCGCGTCCAGTTCCCGTCCGGGCCCAGGTGCCAGGAGGAGGTGGTGTCGGACATCCCGGTCTCCAGGAGCCGGGTGAGGGCGGCCCGGTGGGCGGGGTCGGCGACCCGGACCAGGGCCTCGATGCGGCGGTCCAGGTTGCGGTGCATCATGTCGGCGCTGCCGAGCCACACCTCCGGTTCGCCGCCGTTGCCGAAGGCGAAGATCCGGGAGTGCTCCAGGAAGCGGCCGAGGACCGAGCGGACCCGGATGTTCTCGGACAGGCCCTCGACGCCGGGCCGTACGGCGCAGATGCCGCGGACCCAGATGTCGACCGGGACGCCGGCCTGGGAGGCCCGGTAGCAGGCGTCGATGACGGCCTCGTCGACCATCGAGTTGACCTTGATCTTGACGTAGGCGGGCCGGCCGGCGCGGTGGTGGGCGATCTCCTTGGTGATCCGGGAGACCAGGCCGTCGCGGAGCGACTTGGGCGCGGTGAGCAGGCGCCGGTAGGTCTCGCGGCGGGAGTAGCCGGACAGCCGGTTGAACAGGTCGGAGAGGTCGGCGCCGACCTGCGGGTCGGCGGTGAGCAGGCCGAGGTCCTCGTAGAGCCGGGCGGTCTTGGGGTGGTAGTTGCCGGTGCCGACGTGGCTGTAGCGGCGCAGCACCTCGCCCTCCTGGCGGACCACCAGGGAGAGCTTGCAGTGGGTCTTCAGGCCCACCAGGCCGTAGACGACGTGGCAGCCGGACTCCTCCAGCTTGCGGGCCCACTTGATGTTGGCCTGCTCGTCGAAGCGGGCCTTGATCTCGACGAGGACGAGGACCTGCTTGCCGGACTCGGCGGCGTCGATGAGGGCGTCGACTATGGGCGAGTCGCCGGAGGTGCGGTAGAGCGTCTGCTTGATCGCGAGGACGTCGGGGTCGGCCGCCGCCTGCTCCAGGAAGAGCTGGACGGAGGTGGAGAACGAGTCGTAGGGGTGGTGCAGCAGCACGTCCCGTTCCCGTACGGCCGCGAAGATGTCGGGCGCGGAGGCGGACTCGACCTCGGCGAGGTCGCGGTGGGTGCCGGCGATGAACTTGGGGAACTTCAGTTCGGGCCGGTCCAGGGACGCGATGCCGAAGAGGCCGGTGAGGTCGAGCGGGCCGGGCAGCGGATAGACCTCGGAGTCGGACACCTTCAGCTCGCGGACCAGCAGGTCGAGCACGTACGGGTCGATGGACTCCTCGACCTCCAGGCGCACCGGCGGGCCGAAGCGGCGCCGCATGAGCTCCTTCTCCAGGGCCTGGAGGAGGTTTTCGGCGTCGTCCTCCTCGACCTCCAGGTCCTCGTTCCTGGTCACCCGGAACATGTGGTGGGCGAGCACCTCCATGCCGGGGAAGAGCTCCTCCAGGTGCGCGGCGATGACGTCCTCGAGGGGGACGTAGCGCTCGGGGGACGCCTCCAGGAAGCGGGAGAGCAGCGGCGGCACCTTGACCCGGGCGAAGTGGCGGTGGCCGCTGACCGGGTTGCGGACGACGACGGCGAGGTTGAGGGAGAGCCCGGAGATGTACGGGAAGGGGTGGGCCGGGTCGACGGCGAGCGGGGTGAGGACCGGGAAGATCTGCTGCCGGAACAGGGTGAAGAGGCGGGCCTGCTCCTTCTCGGTCAGCTCGGGCCAGCGGATGAGGTGGATGCCCTCGTCGGCGAGGGCCGGGGCGACGTCCTGCTGGAAGCAGGCGGCGTGCCGGGCCATGAGCTCGCGCGAGCGGGTCCAGATGAGGTCGAGCACCTCGCGGGGCTGGAGGCCGGAGGCCGAGCGGGTGGCGACGCCGGTGGCGATGCGGCGCTTGAGGCCGGCGACGCGGACCATGAAGAACTCGTCCAGGTTCGACGCGAAGATCGCCAGGAAGTTCGCCCGTTCGAGCAGCGGCGTGTTCGGGTCCTCGGCGAGCTCCAGGACCCGCTCGTTGAACGCGAGCCAGCTACGTTCCCGGTCGAGGAAGCGTCCCTGGGGCAGCTCGCTCGCGGCGCCGTCGTCCTCGTAGACGTCGAGATCCGAGTCCAGGTCGGGCTCGAGGTCGCTCACGGCCGCGCCGTTGACGGCGTGCGGGCGGTGGGCGGCTATGGAACCGAGGGACGGCTGGGGCGAGGTCTGCGCGGACGGCTGGACCGGGACCTCGGCGGGCTGCTGGCTCATGGCCCCATTCTTCCGCGCGAAGGGGTCGGTAAGCGCGTCGGAGCGGGCCGTCGTGGAGGGAAGTCTCCCCTTGGGAAGTCTGCCTCGGGGCAGGGCCCTGGCGGGCGCGGGCACGGAGCGCTTCATTGCGTGAGCGTCGCAAGCGCGTCTGAATGGTTGGTAACGGGGACGTGTCCTCGGGGAATCGGGGGCGGGGCCTGTGACGGGCCCGCCCCCGGTTTCCGGGCTTTCGCTACGGGTGCCGGGCGCGCAGGACGCGGAAGGCGGCGAAGAGGGCGAGGGCGGCGAGGGCGAGGACGATGCCGCTCTCGAGGAACTGCGTGGGCCAGTAGTGGGACGGGGGGTGGTAGTCCACGAAGCGGCTGGTGACGTCGTTCCGGGCGAGGCACTGGTCGTGCACCCGCTCCCACAGGTCGGGGTCGCCGACGTCCAGGGTGGTCGTCTCGTTGACCTCCCGCCAGCAGATGTCCTCGTCGAAGCGGGCGCCGGTGGAGGTGAGCATGCCGGAGCCGGT
Source organism: Streptomyces sp. NPDC006339 (assembly GCF_040612775.1). Taxonomy (NCBI): domain Bacteria; kingdom Bacillati; phylum Actinomycetota; class Actinomycetes; order Kitasatosporales; family Streptomycetaceae; genus Streptomyces; species Streptomyces sp. NPDC006339. The sequence continues at coordinate 58,521 of NZ_JBEXQW010000039.1, read as the reverse complement.
CGTGAGGCCGTCGTGCGGGGCCCACAGGGGCTCCGAGGCCGGGCCGGTGGCCCGCCGCGTCGGCAGGAAGGACCAGCGCAGGGTGCCGAGGACGAGCATGACCACGCCGAGGACGAGGCCGGTGGCCGCCATGGCGAGGAGGGTGCGGTGGATCAACTGGCCGAGGAGGGCGCCGAAGGCGACGGCGGCCAGGAGGTAGGCGAAGAGGACGATGCCGGTGGCCGCGTACGGTCCCGGGTCCCAGGCGGGACTCCCGGGGCTGGAGACCCGGGCCCAGCCGATCCGGAAGACGCCCGTCAGCGCGAGGGTGGTGAGGAGGGCGGCGGTGCCCGCGGCGACGAGCTTGGTGCGCAGCCACACGGCCGGGCTCACGGACTGGGTGAGGGAGAGCCGGTACGTCCCCGACTCGTACTCGCGGGCGACGAGCGGGCCGGCGACGAAGGCCGCGACGAACAGCGGCAGCAGGAGCAGCGCGCCGCCCGCGTACTCCATCGCCCACATCAGCGTCCTGAAGCCGCGATTCTCGTCGGCGGGTATCCGATACCCGTCCTGCACCCACACGTCCGGGGTCTGCGCGTCCCAGATCCGCAGGCCGCCGATCACGGCCAGGGAGACGGCGACGGCCGCGGCCGCCAGCCAGAGGGTGCGCCGGTACTGGCGGACCGTCACCCAGGAGGAGCCCTTGAGGGCGAGGATGCTCATGCGGCGGCTCCTTCGGGCTGGCGCAGGTGGGCGAGGAGGAGGTCCTCCAGGGAGGGGGCGCTGACGTCCCAGGGGCCTTCGACGGGGCCCCGGCGGCGGATCAGGGCGGTGAGCTGACGGCCCGTCGTGCGGGACTCGACCACGGTGTGCGGGGCGAGGTCGGCGACGGGGCCGGTGAGCAGGGCGTGCGCCGCGAGCAGGTCGTCGACGGCGCCGTCGAGGCGGATCCGGCCGCGGTCGAGCAGCAGCAGGTGGTCGCAGGCGCCCTCCAGCTCGGTCAGGATGTGCGAGGACATGACGACGGTGGTGCCGTGTTCGGCGGCGTCGGCCATGAGCAGGCCCATCAGCCGGTGCCGGGCGAGCGGGTCGAGGTCGGCCATCGGCTCGTCCAGGAGGAGCAGCTCGGGCCGCTTGCCGAGGGTGAGCGCGAGGGCGACGCGGGTGCGCTGTCCGCCGGAGAGTTCCCGGACGAGGGCGCGCGGGTCGAGCTCGTCGTCGACGACCCGCCGGGCGGTGGCGTCGTCCCAGCGGCCCGGGTTGAGCTCGCGGCCCATGCGCAGGGTGTCGGCGACGGTGAGCCGGGGGTGGAGCGGCTTGTCCTGGGCGACGTACGCGATCCGCTCGCGCCCGGGGGCCTGGATCCGGCCCTCGGTGGGCCGCAGGAGTCCGGCGGCGAGGGTGAGGAGGGTGGACTTGCCGGCGCCGTTGGGGCCGACGAGGGCGCAGACGCGTCCGGTGGGCAGGGTGAAGCCGCAGTCCCGCAGGGCCCAGGTCCTGGCCCGTCCTCCGTACCGTGCGCCGAGGCCCTCGGCCACCAGCGCGGTGTCCCCTGTCATGCGTCCCCCTCGAAGTGTTCGTTCAGTACGGATGTGAAGAGCGCGGCCACGTCGTCCCGGTCGAGCCCCTCCGCGCGGGCCCGGCGCGCCCAGTCGGCGAGCTCGCCGCGCAGGGGCGAGTCGGCCGGGGCGGCACCGAGGGTGGCGCGGACGAAGGTGCCGAGGCCGCGCCGGGCCTCGACCAGGCCCTCGCGTTCCAGCTCGCGATATGCCTTGAGGACCGTGTTGGGGTTGACGGCGGTGGCCTCGACGACCTCGCGGGCCGTGGGCAGCCGGTCTCCCGGTTCCAACAGGCCCATGCGGAGGGCCTGTTTGGTCTGCTGGACGATCTGGAGATAGGTGGCGACCCCGCTGCGCCGGTCGATGCGGTAGGCGAGCACGTGTGCTTTCACCACCCTTTCACTAATCAAGTAGTGAAAGGGTGGTGCAAAGAAGGGGGCGGTGTCAACCGCCCCCTTGCCGTGCCCGGTCTCAACGGCGCCCCGGCCGAGCCCCGTTCAGGACTCCGTGCGGTACATCAGGTCCACCTCGTGGGTCCGGAAGCCCAGCCGCTCGTACACCGTCACCGCCGCCGTGTTGTCCGCGTCCACGTACAGCATCGCCGTCGGCAGCGTCTGCGCCGCCAGATGGCGCAGGCCGATCGCGGTCAGGGCCTTGCCGAGGCCGCTGCCCTGCGCCTCGGGCAGCACGCCGACCACGTAGACCTCGCCGAGCTGCTCCTCGGCGTGGACCTTGGTCCAGTGGAAGCCGATCAGCCGGCCCTCCTTCTCCGCGAGGAAGAAGCCCTTCGGGTCGAACCACGGCTCCGCCGTCCGGTCGTCCAGGTCCCGCTGGGTCAGCGAGCCCTGCTCGGGGTGGTGGGCGAAGGCGGCCGCGTTGACGGCGAGCCAGGCGGCGTCGTCCTGGCCCGGCACGAAGGTGCGGACGGTGACGCCCTCCGGCAGCTCCGGCTCGGGGACGTCGAGCGGCACCAGCGGGCGGCGGAGCTGGCGCAGTTCGCGGAACAGGGTCAGGCCGAGCACCTGGGCCAGGTGCCGGGCCGCCGACTTGCCGCCGTGCGCCCACACCCGCAGCCGCTTGCCGGAGACGTCGAGCAGGGCGGTGCCCAGGGCCCGGCCGTGGCCGCGGCCCCGGTGGGAGGGGTGGACGACGAGCTCGGCGGCGGGGGCCTCGACGGGGTCGGTCTCCTCCAGTTGGGCGTAGCCGTAGAGGTGGGAGCCGACTGTGAGCAGGTAGTGCCGCACGCCCTCGCGCCGGCCGTGGCGCAGGTAGAGGCGTCCCTGCTCGGACACGGCGTGCACGCCGTCGGTGCGGTCGGCGGCCTCGAGGAGCTCGAGGACGTCCGTGACCTGCTCGGGGCTCAGCTCTTCGTAACTGTTGATCTGCCGTCCGGGTTCAAGGGCCGGTGCCGCGTCGGAAGTCATGCCCACGAGACTACGGCGGGGGTGCCTGGGGTCGTGGGAGATCTCACCGGCGTGACTGACAGGTGGACGGTCCGGAGGCACGGCGGCCCCCGGTCGACCGCCGGAAGGGCGGGGGTGGGCCCCGGGAGGGGCGGGTGTCGGACAAAGGCAACCAGCTCGTAATCAGCCACCCCCTGTTGCGCTACGCGCGTTGACTCTAGGCTGCACCGGCAGACGGGGAAGCATGACCGATGCCGCCGCAGGGGCAGGATCAAGGGGAGAGATGGCAGCGACACGGAAGAACAGCAAGGCGGGGCGCCGGATCCTCGCCGCGGGAGCGGGACTCGCGACGCTGGGCGCGCTCGTCGCCGCGATGCCGGCCGGCGCGTCGCAGGACGGTGCCGAGACCGCCGCGTACGGCACCAACGGCAAGGGCTGGGGCCGGATGGTGGACGTCCAACTGCTCTCCTTCAACGACCTCCACGGCAACCTGGAGCCGCCGGCCGGCTCCTCCGGCCAGGTCACGCACGTCCACGAGGACGGCACCACGACCAAGATCGACGCCGGCGGTGTCGAGTACCTCGCCACGCACCTGCGCAAGGCCCGTGAGGGGAATCGTTACTCCATCACGGCCGCGGCCGGTGACCTGATCGGCGGCTCGCCGCTGCTCTCCGGTCTCTTCCACGACGAGCCGACCGTCCACGCGCTCAACAAGCTGGACCTTGACGTCACCTCGGTGGGCAACCACGAGTTCGACGAGGGCGCGGTCGAGCTGGCCCGCATGCAGAACGGCGGCTGCCACCCGAAGGAGGGCTGCTTCGGCACCGACAAGGGCTTCGAGCCGTTCGGCGGCGCGGACTTCCCGTACCTCGCGGCCAACGTGACGCACGAGAAGACCGGCAAGCCGCTGCTCGACCCGACCTTCATCTGGGAGAAGGACGGCGTCCGGATCGGCTTCATCGGCGTGACCCTGGAGGGCACCCCGAACATCGTCACCGCCGAGGGCGTCAAGGGCCTGAAGTTCGGCGACGAGGTCGAGACGATCAACAAGTACACGAAGATCCTGGAGCGCAAGGGCGTCAAGTCCATCGTCGCCCTGGTCCACGAGGGCGGTGCCCCGGCGTCCCCCGCGTACAACTACGACTGCGACAGCCCCGGCCCGGGCGACGGCATCTCCGGCCCGATCGTCGACATCGCGAAGAACGTCTCGCCGCAGGTCGACGCCATGATCACCGGCCACACCCACCAGGCGTACGTGTGCACCGTGCCGGACCCGTCCGGCAAGCCGCGCCTGGTGACCTCGGCGTCCGCGTTCGGCAAGCTCTACACCGACACCACGCTGACCTACGACCGCCGCACCAAGGACATCGTCCGCACCGCGGTCGGCTCGGCCAACCACGTCGTCACCCGTGACGTGCCCAAGGCCGAGGACATGAGCAAGCTGATCGCCGACTGGAAGGTGCTCGCCGACCCGGTCGCGAACCGTCCGCAGGGCTGGATCGCCGCCGACATCAACGGCCGCGGCTCCACGGCGTACGAGAAGCCGCTCGGCGACCTGATCGCCGACGCCCAGTTGGAGGGTCTCGCCCCGGCCGACAAGGGCGGCGCCCAGATCGCCCTGATGAACCCGGGCGGCATCCGCGCCGACCTGGTGTACAAGGCATCGGGCTCCGAGGGCGACGGTGTGGTGACCTACGGCGAGGCGTTCACCGTGCAGCCGTTCACCAACATGATGCACGTGGTCGACCTGACCGGCGCGAACCTGATCACGGCGCTGAAGCAGCAGGTCAGCGGCTCCAACCTGAGCTCGCCGAAGATCCTCCAGATCTCCAGGGGCCTCACCTACACGCTCGACATGACCAAGACGGGCGCGGACCGCGTCGTCGAGGGCACGATCAAGCTGAACGGCGAGCCGATCGACCCGGCCAAGACCTACCGGGTCGCGATGAACGAGTTCCTCTCGGGCGGCGGCGACGGCTTCCCGGCCCTGGCGACGGGCACGAACAAGCTGGTCGGCGCCTCCGACCTGGACGTCTTCAACGCCTACCTGGCGGCCCACTCCTCGGCGTCGGCGCCGCTGCGGGTGCCGGCCGCCGACCGGATCACGGTCGTGAAGTAACACCCACCGGGTGAGGGGTGGTGTCCGCTTCGGCGGGCACCACCCCTTTTCTCGTTCTGAACGGGTTCGAACGGCTGTTACAGTCGTTCGACTTGGAACGCCTGGGGAGGGGTTCGACACGTGAAAAATGGGTGGGGGACGAGGCGCCGAAGCGCCCTCTCACTGGCCGCGGCGACCGCGGCCCTGATCTCGCTGACGCCGGTGGGCGTCGGCATGGCGTACGCGGCCGAGGGCGACGTACCGGCGGAGCTGGTGATCCCGGCCGATGCCAAGGCCGATCCGTACGCGTGGGCCGTGCGGCCCGGCATGACGGGATTCCTGCAGGGCGGACGGAACGGCGACTACGCCTGGTACTCGTACGCCGACGGCACGTCCGTCCCGTTCGACGACGCCGGAGCGGTCCTCTTCGCGACCGACACGGACACCGTCGCCCGCTGGTACAGCTCCCAGAGCAAGGTCGTCCTCCAGGACGGCGGCGGCGGCTCCCAGGAGACGATCGCCCTCGGCGCGAACCGGACCGTCATCGGCATGGCCGGACGCACCGTCATCGCCGTCGGCGGCAGCTCCGGCAGCACCCTCCACGTCATCGCCCTCGACAACGGGTCCGCCGTGGAGCGGACGGTCACCGGCCTGCCGGCCGGTGCCACCGGCATCAAGCTCTCCGGACGCACCGCGTACGGCTTCCTCGCCTCCTACGAGGTGGACGGCGCCCGGTCCTACGGCTGGGTCGACCTGGCGGGCGCCGCGCTGAAGCCGCTGCCCGAGCTGGCCGACCGCAAGAGCACGGTGCGCCACGGCGACCACCTGCTGCACGTCACCTCCGGTGGCAAGCTGCGGGTGTGGGACCTCAAGGGCGACTGGACCGCCCCGGTCCGCGAGACCGACTGGACCGGCACCGACACGCCCGTCGCCCTCCACGGCGACCGGATCCTGAGCGTGACCGCCGCCACGGAGGACGGCACGCGGACGCTGCACTCCCGCGCCTTCGCCGGCGGTGAGCAGAAGGTGGTGCTCGACGGGCTCGTCGAGGCTCCCCTGGCCGCCGCGTCCGACCTGCTCGTGGCGCAGCGCACCGACAACGCCGACCGCCCGGTCTACCGCGTGTCGGCCGGCTCCGACGGCGAGTTCGCGGCCACGAAGGTCGCCACTGTCATGGGCGAGAGCGCCCAGCTCGTGCGGATCTCCGCCGCGCAGGGCGTCGTGCGCACCGTCGACCACATGCCCTCGGGCGAGTACCGGCTGCGCTCCATCGAGATGAAGGCCGGCGGGCCGCTCGTCGCCGGAGACCGCGTCGACCACGGCACGGACACCCGCTTCGACACCTCCTGGGAGGTGCCCACCGGCGACGGCCGGGTGGTCCGTCAGACCGGTTCGGGCCTTTCCGTCCTCGCCGACGGCGCGTCGGTGCCCGGGACCGCCCTGGCGGCGGGCTCCGTGGCGGGCGACCTGGAGGCATCCGGCCGCTACGCCTCGTACCGCCTGACGAGCGGTGAGCGCCGGGTCTTCGACCTGGACGCCAAGCAGGCCGTCCTCACCCGCAACCTCGGCACGGGCCCGACCGCGCTGGGCGGCTCCACCCTGTGGACCACGACCGGCACCGCCGGCGCGGTCGCCGCGATCGACGTCCGCACCGGCGCCACCACCCGTACGGTCACCGCCGCCGACTGCGTCATCAAGGACGTGCAGTCCGTCGGTGCCGACCTGTACTGGAGGTGCGACGCGAAGGCCGGTGTGTACAACACCGCGACGAAGGTGAACACCACCCTGCCCGCGCACCGCACGGGGCGGCTCGGCGACGGTTACGTCACGCACGAGAAGGACGGCGTGCTGTCCCAGACGCCGCTGCGCGGCACGGGCCAGACCCGTGAGCTCGGCCGCCCGGCCGACGTGCTGCCGGAGCACGGCTGGAGCGTCGACCGCTTCGGCGGTCACACCGTCTTCGCCGACGCCCAGCAGCAGATCCACGTCGTCCCGAGCGGCGTCCCCGCCTCGCCCGTGTCCGTCGTCGACTCGACCGTCTCCTCCGACATCCTCGACGTCGAGGGCGGCGACGCGTGGTCCGGCCAGTGGTGGCTGTCCCGGCCGGTCGCGTCCTGGACGCTGACCGTCAAGAACCCGGCGGGCCAGGTCGTCCGTACCTTCGACGGCCACCAGACCCGCGGTCTGGTCAAGGCGGCCTGGGACGGCAACGGCGCGAACGGCTCTCCGGTCGCCGACGGCCGCTACACCTGGGAGCTCAGCGCCCCGGCCGCCGACGGCGCCGGCGCGGCGCTGAGCACCGGCGGCACGGTCTTCGTGACCCGCGGCGGCATCTCCACCTTCAAGCCGGTTCCGCCGGCCCGTCTCCTCAGCACCGTGTCCGGCGTCGGCGCGCCGAAGGCCAAGGTCGGTCCGCGCGGCACGGTGACCTTCCAGGTCACCGGTCGTGGCGGAGTGGCCCCGAGCGGCGTGTCCGCGGTGGTCCTCAACGTGACGGCGACGAACGCGTCGTCCGGGACGTACGTGTCGGTGTACCCGGCGGGGACGGTCCGGCCGGACTCCTCGAACCTGAACGTGGCGGCGGGTCGCAACGTCCCGAACCACGTGACGGTGCCGGTCGGCAAGGACGGCAAGGTCACCCTGTACAACCACGCCGGTACGGTCGATCTGCTCGCGGACGTGTCGGGTTACTACACGCTCGCCGGTGACGGCAACCGGTTCAAGGCGGTGACGCCGGCCCGGGTCCTGAGCACCGTGGCGGGGACCGGTGTCCCGAAGGCCAAGGTGGGCGCGGGCAAGACCGTGTCCGTGCAGATCGCGGGCCGCGGCGGCGTGCCGTCGACCGGTGTGACGGCGGTGGTCATGAACGTGACCGCGACCCGTCCGACCGCGTCGAGCTACGTCTCGGTGTACCCGTACGGGACCCCGAGGCCGACCTCCTCGAACCTGAACGTGGTCGCGGGCCAGACGGTCGCCAACCTGGTGACCGTGCCGGTCAAGGACGGCAAGGTGACCCTGTACAACCACGGCGGCACGATCGACCTGATCGGTGACGTGGCCGGCTACTTCACCAACGCGGCCGGACAGGGCGACCGCTTCGTGCCGCTGGCTCCGGAGCGGCTGTACGACAGCCGGTGGGAGGGTGAGGGCCCGCTGCCCGCGGAGACCATCGGCACCCTGGGCATCCTCGGGTACGGGGGCATTCCGGAGACCGGTGTGTCCACCGTGGTGTTCAACGTGACGGGCACCGGCGCGACGGCCCCGACGTGGATCGCGGTCCACCCGTGGCTGGAGCAGCAGCCGACCATCTCCAACCTCAACCTGGTGCCGGGCACGACGGTGGCGAACCAGGTCGTGGTCGGGGTGTCCCACGAGGGAACGGTCGACTTCTTCAACCGCTTCGGTTCGGTCCACGTGATCGTGGACGCCTTCGGCTACTACACCAAGTGAGCCGACCGAGCCCGGTGAGCCGATCGAGCCCGCCGAGCTGAACGCCCTTGAGGGGCGGCGCCCGTGTGACGGGTGCCGCCCCTCTCGCGTTCTCCGTACCCGGTGGTATCCGGTCGTACCCGGTGGTAACACGGGTCTGGCAGGGGCACGTCAAGTCCTGTCATAGTGCGGCCCATGGACCGACGACGCTTTCTCGCGGGCGCCGCCGCAGCCGGTGCCGCGCTGCTCGCGGGCGCCCCCTCCGCCCGGGCGGCCACCGTCACGGGCACCTGGGACTGGATGGCTGCCCACGGCGACCCCACCCCGCTCCAGAGGCTCACGATCCCCGGCACCCACGACTCCGGCGCGTGCTACGGCGGGCTCTGGACCGAATGCCAGAACACGACCATCGACCGGCAACTGGACAGCGGCATCCGGTTCCTGGACATCCGGTGCCGGGTGACCGGCGGCTCCTTCGCGATCCACCACGGGGCCTTCTACCAGAACATGATGTTCGGCGACGTCCTCGTCGCCTGCCGGAACTTCCTCGCCGCGCACCCCAGCGAGACCGTCCTGATGCGGGTCAAGCAGGAGTACTCCGCGGAGTCCGACGCCACCTTCCGCGCGATCTTCGACGACTACCTCGACAACCGGGGCTGGCGGCCCCTCTTCCGGATCGGAACCGGTGTCCCCACCCTCGGCGAGGCCCGCGGCAGGGTCGTCCTCCTCGCCGACAACGGCGGCCTGCCCGGGCTGCGGTGGGCCGACGGCGCGTACTTCGACGTGCAGGACGACTACCAGGCCGAGCCCTTCGCCAAGTGGACCAGGATCCGCGACCAGTTCCGCGAGGCCGCCGGCCGGCCCGGGCCCTTCTACGTCAACTTCGTCTCCACCGCCGCCGGCCTCCCGCCCCGCTGGAACGCCGACCGGCTCAACCCCCAGGTCCACTCCCTCCTCGACGGCGAGGGCGCCGGCTGGAAGGGCCTCGGGATCGTCCCCATGGACTACCCCAACACCCGCTCAGGACTGGTCGAGTCCCTCATCCGCCACAACTGACCCCGCCCCGCCTCCGGCCGCACCGGGCGGCGGTGTCGGCGCCCCCGGCAGCCGCACCGTCGCCACCGTCCCGCCCCCGCCGTCGGCCGCCGGCGCCAGCGCGACCGTGCCGCCCGCCCGGCCGACCGTCCGGGCCACGATCGACAGACCCAGGCCCGACCCCGGCAGACTGCGCGCCGACGGCGAGCGCCAGAACCGCTCGAAGACATGCGGCAGCTCGTCCGCAGCGATGCCCGGCCCGTGGTCCCGTACCGTCAGCTCGCCCCGCATCAGCGTCACCTCCACCGTCCCGCGCGGCGGCGAGAACTTCACCGCGTTGTCCAGCACGTTCACCAGCGCCCGCTCCAGGGCCGCCGGCTCCGCCCGTACGTACCAGGGCGCGAGATCCGTCTCGAAGGTCAGCTCCGGGCCCCGCAGCCGCGCCCGGTCGAGGGCCGACCGCAGGATCGTGTGCAGCGGCACCACCTCCAGCGGGCCCGGGGCGGCCGCCTCCGGCCGGGACAGCTCCTGGAGGTCGCCGATCAGCGCCGCCAGCTCCGCCATCTGCGCCTTCACCGAGGCCATCAGGGCCCGCCGGTCCTCCGGCGGCAGCGCACGGCCCGTCTCCTCGCTGCGCGCGAGCAGTTCGACGTTCGTCCGCAGCGAGGTCAGCGGCGTGCGCAGCTCGTGCCCGGCGTCCGCGATGAGCTGCGCCTGCCGGTCCCGGGAGGTCGCGAGCGCGGCCGTCATCGCGTTGAACGACCGCGAGAGGCGGGCGATCTCGTCCTCGCCCTCCACCGGGATGCGGACCGTCAGGTCCTCGGTCGCCGCCACGTGCTCCACCGCCCCGGTCAGCCGGTCCACCGGCGCCAGGCCCGTCCGCGCCACCCACAGCCCGGCCGCTCCGGCGCCGACGACACCGATCCCGGAGACCAGCAGCAGCACCCAGCCGAGGGTGGACATCGCGTTGTCGACCTCGGTCAGCGGCCGGGCGAGCGAGACCGCCATCCCGGGCCGGTTCGGGTCGGCGTACGTGTAGACCCGCATCTCCCGGCCGTCGTCGTCCCTCGTCGTGTGCAGCGCGTCGTCGAGCAGCCCGCGGGCCACCGCCACGTCCGAGTTCTGCGCCGGGATCGGCGCCTGGCCGGACGTGCAGATCGTGCCGTCGACGAGGGTCACCTGCACCGTGTACGGGGGCAGCGGGGGCGCCTGGCGGTCGGACCGGCAGCCGCCGAGCACCAGGTTCAGATAAGCGTTGTCCACCTTGCTGCCGCGCAAGCCCGCGTCCAGTTCGCTCTCCAGTTGCGCCCGCGTCACGAACCAGCAGGCCAGCGACACCGCCGCCACCGCGACCGCCACCGCGAGCGCGGTGAGCAGCGCGAGCCGGGAGCGCAGCGGGCGGGAGCGGAACCAGGAGACGGGACCGGTCACTCCGCGCCTCCGCCGCGCAGCACGTATCCGACCCCGCGGACGGTGTGCACCAGGCGCGGCTCGCCGCCCGCCTCCGTCTTGCGCCGCAGGTACATCACGTACACGTCCAGCGAGTTCGAGCTCGGCTCGAAGTCGAAGCCCCACACGGCCTTGAGGATCTGCTCGCGGGTGAGCACCTGCCGCGGATGGGCCAGGAACATCTCCAGGAGCGTGAACTCGGTACGGGTCAGCTCCACCGGCCGCCCGGCCCGGGTCACCTCGCGGGTGGCCAGGTCCATCCGCAGGTCCTCGAAGGAGAGCACGTCGCTCTCGGGCCGCGGCCCGGCGGCCGACGCGTACGAGCTGCGCCGCAGCAGCGCGCGGATCCGGGCGAAGAGCTCGTCCAGCTCGAAGGGCTTCACCAGGTAGTCGTCGGCGCCCGCGTCGAGTCCGGTGACCCGGTCGCCGACCGTGTCACGGGCGGTCAGCATGAGGATCGGCACGGTCGAGCCCGAGGCCCTGATCCGGCGGGCCGCCGTCAGGCCGTCCATCCGGGGCATCTGGATGTCGAGGACCACGAGATCGGGGGCGTACGAGGTCATCCGGGCGAGGGCGTCGACGCCGTCGACGGCCTCCTCGGTCCCGTACCCCTCGAAGGCGAGACTGCGCCGCAGCGCCTCCCGTACGGCGGGCTCGTCGTCGACGATGAGGATGCGGTCGCCTTCGTTCACCGGGCCAGTCATGGGGCCAGCCTCGCACGTGTTCAGCGGTCGCCGCCGGAGCGGAGGCCGTCCAGGTCGGCCTTGAGGGTGTTCACCGGGATCGCGAATCCGAGACCGACGCTTCCGGCCGTGGAACCGGAACCGTTCGAAGAACCGGGGGCGTACATCGCCGAATTGATTCCGATGATCTCGCCGTTCATATTGATCAGCGCGCCGCCGGAATTACCGGGATTGAGGGAGGCGTCGGTCTGGATCGCCTTGTAGGTGGTCTTCGACGATCCCGTGTCGCCGTTGAACCGCTGCCCGCCGAATTCGAACGGCCAGCCCTCACGCGGGTCGTACCCCTGACCCTGCCCCTGTCCCTGACCCTGCCCGTCGTCCTTGGCGACGGTCACCTCGCGGTCGAGGGCGGAGACGATGCCGCTGGTGACCGTGCCGGTCAGGCCCTCCGGGGAGCCGATCGCCACGACCGCGTCGCCGACCCGCACCTTGGAGGAGTCGCCCAGGGTGGCCGCCTTCAGCCCGGAGGCGCCCTCCAGCTTGATCAGCGCCAGGTCCTTGTCGGGGTCCGTGCCGACGATCTTCGCCTGGTGGCTCTTGCCGTCGGAGGTCCGCACGGTGATCGTGGAGGCGCCGGAGACGACGTGGTTGTTGGTGACGATCTCGCCGTCGGAGGTGAGGATCACGCCCGAGCCGGTGGACCGGCCCGAGGCGGAGCTCGCGGAGATCTCCACGATGGACGGGGACACCGCCTGGGCCACCCCGGCGACCGTGCCCTTGCTGCTCGCCGACACATTGGTGCCGCTCACGGCGCCCGAAGCGGCCGTGGTGCCGTCGGCCGTCCACCGCTCCACCAGGGTCGCGGTGCCGCCGCCGACCGCGGCCGCGGCGATCGCCACGGCCGCCAGGAGCCCGACGCCGCGCCGGGCCCTGCGGTGCGGGGCCGGAGCCGGGGCCGGGGCGGGAGCGGCCGGCGGCGCCGAAGGCGGGACGTGGCCGCCGTGCCCGCCGTGCCCGCCCGAGGGCCAGATCGTGGTGCCCGGCTCCGTGATGATCGGCCGCGCCGGGTCGTACGGGGGCCTCGGCGGGTAGTACGGCTGCTGCTGCGGCTGGGGCTGCGTGTGGTCCGTCATGACCACGACTCTCGGAGCCGTCCATGAGAACCGTCTGAGGACGGGCTGAGAAGTCCGGCAGAAGCCCGTATGCCCGAAATAAAGCCGGGCCCCGGTGGGGCCGGGCCGTGGACGGTCAGCCGCAGCCGCAGGAGCGGCGCACGATCAGCGCCGACGGGAACTGCTTGACCCGCTCCCGGCGCGAGCCCGCCACCCGCAGCGAGTCGTCGAGCACCAGGTCCACCGCCGCCCGGGCCATCGCCGGCCGGTCGGAGTAGACCGTGGTCAGCGGCGGGTCGGCGAGCGCCGCCTCCTTGACGTCGTCGAAGCCCGCCACCGCCAGCTCCGTCGGCACGTCGATCCGCAGCTCGCGGGCGGCCCGCAGCACGCCCAGGGCCTGGTCGTCCGTCGAGCAGAAGATGGCCGGCGGCCGGTCCGGGCCGGACAGCACGTCGAGCGCGACCTTGTAGGCGTCGTAGCGGTTGTACGGGGCCTGGAAGAGCCGGCCCTCGATCGACAGGCCCGCCTCCAGCATGGCCCGGCGCCAGCCCTCCTCGTGGTCGGCGACCGGGTCGCCCACCGCCGGGGTGTTCGGGATGCCGCCCATGCACGCCACGTACGGGTGGCCGTGCTCCAGGAGGTGCCGGGTGGCGAGCTGGGCGCCGCCGATGTCGTCGGTCACGACGGCCACGTCGTCGATCGCCTCGGGCCGCTCGTGCAGCAGCACGACCCGCGCGTCCCACGCCTCGATCTCGCTCGCGGCCTGCTCGCTCATGCCCTGGCTGACCAGGATCAGCCCGGACACCCGCATGCCGAGGAAGGCGCGCAGATAGTGGATCTCGCGCTCGGTCCGGTAGTCGGAGTTGCCGACCAGCACCATCTTCCCGCGCTCGGCGGCGGCCTGCTCGACCGCGTGCGCCATCTCCGCGAAGAAGGGCTGACGGGCGTCCGGCACGACCATGCCTATGAGGTCGGTGCGGCGCGAGGCCATCGCCTGGGCCACCCGGTCGGGCCGGTAGCCGAGCTCCTTGATGGCGGCGAGGACACGCTCGCGCGTGGCCGGGGCGACCGGCCGGGGTCCGTTGTTGATGACGTAACTCACGACCGCGGTCGAAGTACCCGCCAGTCGAGCTACGTCATCCCGCGTCACCTTGGCCACGCGCGGAAGTCTACGCGGGGGGACCTACCTACCGGCAGGTCGGACTGTGGCATACGCCACGTCAGCGGTCCTCCACCGGAGTGAGTTCCCGCGTGGCGTCCTTGACGCGCGCCCCCTCCTTCGCACGCGCCTCCTTCGCCCGTGCCTCCTCCGCCGCCCGCTCCACCTTCTCCGGGGTGACGAAGCGGTAGCCCACGTTCCGTACGGTGCCGATCAGCGACTCGTGCTCGGGGCCGAGCTTCGCCCGCAGCCGCCGTACGTGGACGTCGACCGTCCGGGTGCCGCCGAAGTAGTCGTAGCCCCACACCTCCTGGAGGAGCTGGGCGCGGGTGAAGACCCGGCCCGGGTGCTGGGCCAGGTACTTGAGGAGCTCGAACTCCTTGAAGGTCAGGTCCAGGACCCGGCCCTTCAGCTTGGCGCTGTACGTCGCCTCGTCCACCGACAGGTCGCCGTTGCGGATCTCCATGGGGGAGTCGTCGGCGGTGATCTGCTGACGGCCCATGGCCAGGCGCAGCCGCGCCTCCACCTCGGCCGGTCCCGCGGTGTCGAGCAGCACGTCGTCGATGCCCCAGTCGGCGGTGACGGCCGCGAGACCGCCCTCCGTCACGACGAGGATCAGCGGACAGCCCGGCCCCGTGGAGCGCAGAAGCTGGCACAGCGAGCGCACCTGCGGCAGATCGCGCCGGCCGTCGATCAGGATCACGTCGGCGCCCGGGGTGTCCACGAGGGCCGGACCCTCGGCGGGCGCCACGCGCACGTTGTGGAGCAGCAGGCCGAGGGCGGGAAGCACCTCGGTCGAGGGCTGCAGGGCGTTGGTGAGGAGCAGCAGCGAACTCATCGCGCCCCACCCGCCCGGGTCGTCGAGCGGCTCGTCGTCGTCGATCGGCTCGTCGCCCGGTCGTGTGTCCTGCGGTCGTGCGTCGTTCGCTCGTCGTCCATGACGTCGGTTCCTCCTCGGTCCCTGCGAGGACGTCTGCGTGTCACTCTCGCGCCCTGAGAGCTTTTGTTCATCCGGTCGTAACAACGGTCGGAAAACACAAAAGGACCCGGGGGCTGCGGTGCCCGGATCCTCTGACAGCAGAATAGCCCACATGACTTCCGCGGCCGAGGGTCGATTTCACATGGTGGATGTTTCCTGGCTCACTTCCGTACCCCGCCGCGCCGTCCTCCGTACCGACGACGATGTCCGGATCGAGGCGTTCTTCGAACCGCGTACGGCCAGTGTCACCGATACGGCGCGGGACGCGACGGCCGGAACGGCGCTGGGTACGGCGATCGTCGTGGCGCATGGATTCACCGGTTCGGTCGACCGGCCCGCGCTGCGGCGCGCCGCCCGGGTGTTGCGCCGCCACGCGGACGTCGTCACTTTCTCCTTCCGCGGCCACGGCCGCTCCGGCGGGCGCTCGACCGTCGGCGACCGGGAGGTCCTCGACCTGGCGGCGGCGGTCCGCTGGGCCCGGGAGCTCGGCCACGCGCGCGTGGCGACGGTCGGCTTCTCCATGGGCGGCTCGGTCGTCCTGCGGCACGCCGCCCTGGAGCGCGGCGAGGACGCCCGCACCGACGCGGTCGCCGCCGTGTCGGCCCCGGCCCGCTGGTACTACCGGGGGACGCCGTCGATGCGGCGCGTCCACTGGGTGATCACCCGGCCGATGGGCCGTCTGGTCGGCCGGTACGGCCTCGGCACCCGGATCCACCACCGCGACTGGGACCCCGTGCCGCTCTCCCCGGTCGAGGCGGTGCCGCTGATCGCGCCGACCCCGCTGCTGGTCGTGCACGGCGACCGCGATCCGTACTTCCCCGTCGACCACCCGCTCGGCCTCGTCGCGGCGGCCCCCGAGGGCGCCGCCGAGCTGTGGCTCGAGCGCGGCATGGGCCACGCCGAGAACGCGGCGGACGACGGGCTGCTCGACCGCCTCGGGGCCTGGCTCGTCCGGCCCTAGAACGGCCATGGCCCATCATGGGGGGCGGCGCGCACACGAACGAAGGGAGTGCCGCTATGGCAGCGGGAACCATCCGCTACTGGGCCGCGGCGAAGGCCGCCGCCGGAGTCGCCGAGGAGCCGTACGCCGCCGAGACCCTCGCGGAGGCGCTGGACGCGGCCCGCGAGCGGCATCCCGGCGAGCTGGCACGGGTCCTCCAGCGCTGCTCGTTCCTGATCGACGGCGATCCCGTCGGCACGCGCGCGCATGAGACGGTACGGCTGGCGGAGGGCGGCACGGTCGAGGTGCTCCCCCCGTTCGCAGGAGGGTGAACCGCACACCATGAGCAGTGACCAGCAGTACCCGTACGATCCGCAGGCCGGCCCGCCCGGCGGTCAGCCGTACGACCCGAACGTCACCCAGACGTGGGAGGGGCAGACCTGGGACACCCAGTACCAGCCGACGGTGCGGCCGCAGGCGGCCGTCTCGTACGACACGGCGTACCTGCCCCCGCAGGGGCAGACCCAGGAGCAGGCGCAGGGACACCCGCAGGGGCAGCCGTACGCGTACGGGCATGCCGACGGGACCGGAACCGGGACCGGGACCGGGACCGGCGACGCCGGGTTCGTCACCACGGGCGGCCGTCCGCTGCCGGCGGAGACGGCGTACCCGCCGGCGTACGGGACGGCGGCGCCGGCACCGGCACCGGCACCGGTCACGTACGAGACGCCGGAACGGACGCCGGAGCAGGCCCCCGCCCCCGCCGCCGCGGGGCCCGCGTACTCCTCGCCGACCACCTCCGGCCACACCCGGCTCACCGACGCGCAGCGGGCCCGTGCCGAGGGCCGGTCGCCGATCATCGATCCCGGGATGCAGCCGGCCGCGCTGACGGCCGTCCTCGGCCTGCTGCTCGCGGGGGGCGCGGCGGTCGGCCCCTACGCGCTGCTGGTGCCGCTGGTCCTGCTGCAGGCCGTCACCGCCGCCGGCTGGTTCCGGCTCAACGGCATGTGGCCCGCCCGGCAGGGCATCGCGCTCGCCTTCCTCGGCGGCGTCACCGCCGACGCGGCGCTGCTGGCCGCCGGACGCGAGCACGCCCCCGCCGCGATCCTCGGCACGCTCGGCGTCTGGGTGCTGCTCGCCCTGGTCCTCCAGTTGCGCAGCCACGCCGACCCCGACGAGCGCATGTACGGCCTGACGGCGACCGTCGTCTCGGCGGCCCTCGCGGTCCTGGCCGCCGGTCACCTCGGCGCCGAGCCCGACGCGGTGGTCGTCGGCGCGGTCGCGGTCGCCGCGACGGCCCTCGCCCGGGCCCTCCCGCTGCCCGGACCGGTCTCCGTGGTCGTCGCCCTGTTCGCCGCCGCCGGCGCGGGCATCGCCGCCGGCGGGTTCACCGACCTGGGCACGGGCGGGGCGCTGCTCGGCCTCGGCGCCGGAGTGTGCGCCCTGGTCGGGCTGCGGGTGGCCGCCTACGACTACCCGTCGCGGTTCGTCCACATGACGGCCGGTGTCGCGCTGCCGCTGACCGCCGCCGTCCCGGCCGTCCACCTGCTGGGCAGGGCGCTCGCGTAACGCCCGCCCCGGCACCCCCGGGAACCGACCGGCCCTCCGACACGTCGATCTTGATGTCGGAGGGCCGATGCGTCGGCCGGACTCGTCTCAGGGGGGCCAAGCGCATGCGAGCACTGCGGATGGTGCTGATCGTGGCCGTCGTGCTCGGTGGGCTCCTCGTCGGCGCGGACCGGCTGACCCTCGCGTACGCGGAGTCGGAGGCGGCCGCCGGGGTGCGGCTCGGCACCGCGAAGGCGGAGTCCACCGAGGTGGACATCAAGGGCTTCCCGTTCCTCACCCAGGTCATGGACAAGCGCCTCGACGAGGTCGAGGTGCGGCTGACCGGCTTCCGGGCGACCGCCGGCGGCCGTCCGGTGCGCATCGGCGAGCTGACCGCCGACCTCCGCGACGTCACCCTGGGCGACGGCTACGCGATCGAGCGGGCGGGCAGCGCCGACGGCCTCGCGCTGATCTCCTACGCGGACCTGGCCGCCGCCTCGGGCCGGGACGCCCGCGTCGCGTACGGGGGCGACGGCAAGCTGAAGGTCACCGGCGGGGTGCGCATCCTCGGCCGCACGCTGACCCGCAGCGTGCTGTCCACGGTGACCCTGGTGGACGGGAACACCCTCAGGGTCCGGGCCGACGAGGTGCCCGGCGAGGGCATCCCGGGCCTGGAGGACATGGTGCGGGCCCGCACCGACTTCGACCGGCGGATCGAGGGCCTGCCGCAGGGCATGCGCCTGACGAAGGTCGAGGCCCGCGAGGACGGTCTCGCCGTGACGGTGACCGGCCGGGACGTCGTCCTGTCCGCGGGCTGACCGGCCCCAACCGGCCCTTGTCACGGGCCTGATCACATTCTGAGACGCCCTCGTCCGATCCGTAGATGCGCGGCATGCCCCGGCGGGTCGGGGACCCGGCCGCGACGAGCCGCATCCGTCTCGCATCCCGCATCCTGGACGATCGCGTCTCAAAATACGACACACCGGTGACACGGCCGCCTGTCCGTCCCTACGATCGTCCGCATGAAGCGACAGGCGGAACTCACGAAGCGGCGGGCAGTAGACCTGTGCCGCGTCGCCGCCATGCTGTGTCGCTCCGTCTGAGCGGGACGCCGTCCACAGCGCCCGTATTCCTCGGATTCCCCGGCCCTACGACGTGATGTCGGGGCCGCCCTCGCGCAGCCGTACGCCGTCGACCCCCCGGGCCGAGGCGTACCCGCACCACCCCGCACGACACCGCCGCACACTGCCCCGGAGGAGAAGAAGCATGGCTCGCAGCGACGTCCTGGTCGACGCCGATTGGGTCGAGGCCAACCTCGACAACCCGCAGGTCGCCATCGTCGAGGTCGACGAGGACACCTCGGCGTACGACAAGAACCACATCAAGAACGCCATCCGGATCGACTGGACGAAGGACCTCCAGGACCCGGTCCGCCGTGACTTCATCGACCAGGAGGGCTTCGAGAAGCTCCTCTCGGCGAAGGGCATCGCCAACGACACCACGGTCGTCCTCTACGGCGGCAACAACAACTGGTTCGCGTCCTACGCCTACTGGTACTTCAAGCTCTACGGCCACCAGGACGTCAAGCTCCTCGACGGCGGCCGCAAGAAGTGGGAGCTCGACTCCCGCGACCTGGTCGACGGCTCCGAGGTCCCGAACCGCCCGGCGACCGAGTACAAGGCCAAGCCGCAGGACACCTCGATCCGCGCCTTCCGCGACGACGTCGTGGCCGCCATCAACGCCCAGAACCTGGTCGACGTCCGCTCGCCCGACGAGTTCTCCGGCAAGCTGCTCGCCCCCGCGCACCTCCCGCAGGAGCAGTCGCAGCGCCCCGGCCACGTGCCGAGCGCCCGCAACATCCCGTGGTCGAAGAACGCCAACGACGACGGCACCTTCAAGTCGGACGACGAGCTCAAGGCCCTCTACGAGGCCGAGCAGGTCGACCTGGCGAAGGACACCATCGCCTACTGCCGCATCGGCGAGCGCTCCGCGCTCACCTGGTTCGTGCTGCACGAGCTGCTCGGCGTCGAGAACGTCAAGAACTACGACGGCTCGTGGACCGAGTACGGCTCCCTCGTCGGCGTGCCGATCGAGCTCGGCGCGAACAAGTAAGCCCCGGACCTCCCCTTCTCCGGACCCCTCGACCGTAAGGATTCTCAACCATGTGTGGAGCGCAGCCCGGCGGCCCCGACGCCTCGACGATCAAGCCCGGTGAGACCACCATCCAGGGCTACGTGACCAAGGACGGCCAGCCCGTCACCGGTTACGTCCGCCTCCTGGACTCGACCGGCGAGTTCACGGCCGAGGTCCCGACCTCCGCCACCGGCCAGTTCCGCTTCTACGCGGCCGAGGGCACGTGGACCGTCCGCGCCCTGGTGCCCGGCGGGACCGCCGACCGCCAGGTCGTGGCTCAGCACGGCGGCCTCGCGGAGGTCGCGATCGCGGTGTGACACCCGCGCACCGAACGGCCGGAGGGCCGTGCCTCCTGGGGGGTTGGACGCCACACCAGGACTCGAGGCACGGCCCTCCGGTCTGTCCGCGCGCGGCGGCCCGGTCGTACGCTGAAGTCGTGTACGCACGGCGTCGGCGCGTCTACTTCCGGCTGATGGGCGTCTGCCTGGTCCTCTTCGTGGGCGCCTGGGCCGTCGTGCGCCTGTGGTCGGTGCCGGCCGCCGTCGCCATGTGCCTGGTCGCCATGGTCATCCCGCCCGTCGCCGCGGTGCTCGCGAACCGCCGGGGCCCCGACGACCGCTGGTGGGACGATCCCTCCGGGGACCGGCAGTCGGACGAGTGGTGGGACGAGCTGGACGGGAAGCGGCGCCGGGACCCCTGAGGGACCCCGGAGAACCCTCGCCAGGAGACCGGGACCCTCGTCAGTAGACGAGCGCTTGGGTGTCGTCGGCCATCGCCTCCTGGACGAAGACCTGCGCGCCGGCGATGCGGACGCCCTTCAGGACGTCGGCCTCGGTGATCTCGCGGCGGGCGGCGCACTGGGTGCACAGGGTGAGGCGGCCCGCGGCCAGGATCGAGTCGATCAGGTCGGGCAGCGGCGCGGCGTGCGGGAGTTCGAACTCGGCCGCGCGGCCCGGCAGGGCGAACCACGAGGACTCGCCGGTCAGCCACAGCGAGACCTCGACACCGCTCGCGACGGCGACGGCGGCCACCGTGAAGGCCTGGGAGCAGCGTTCGGGGGCGTCCGCCCCAGCGGTCACCTTGATCACGAGCTTCTTCGCCATATACCGAACTGTAATGCGGTCCGAGGCAACCCCCCGCACCCCTCGCGGGTCAGGTGGGTGCGCGGATATCGGAATCCGCGCTTCACGTCTCGTGGGGGGACTCTTTTGGAAGCGACAGAAGCGGTGGAAACCGCTCAGAACGCCCCGGCGCCCACGCCGGACCCGGCCCCGGTACCCGCACCCGTGCCGGTTTCCGAGCCGGCGGCGGAGGCGGAGGCGCAGGCGGGTGCCGCGGAGGCAGGCACGGCAGGGGTCCAGACGCCGCGCCGCCGCCGGGCCGGCCGTACGGTCGCGCTGATCGCCGCCGCCGCGGTCCTCGGCATCGTCGCCGGCACGGCCGTCGGCTACGGCGTCCAGGCCGACCGCGAGCCCACGCCGCTCCCGCCGCTCAACCAGCCGGCCCTGGCGTACCCGGCGAAGCCCCTGCCCAAGGGGCAGCAGCCGACGCCGCTGTCGGCGGCGGAGGACCGCGCTCTGAAGACGGAGGGGGACCTGCGCAGGCTGCTGGTGCCCCGCCCGGCCGGGGCGCGGGAGGCGGAGTTCGCGCAGCGCGACGGCTGGCAGGACCTCGCCTCGTACGCGGCGGGCTTCAAGGACGAGAGCTGGATGCTCGAATTCCTCAACGAGAGCGCCGTCCGCCGGATCGCCGTCCGCAGTTGGGATTCGGGCGAGAACCGGACCACCACGGTCCAGCTCGTCCAGTTCCGTCCGAGCGACCTGCGCGGCGCGGCCGACCACGCCGAGGACCAGATGAGCTACATGGACGGGGAGGAGCACGCCGGCAACGGCGGCGACGCCCTCAAGGGCAGCGGCGACGGCCGCTACTACCTCTACCCGGTGGAGCGGCAGGCCGGATACCTGGACCTCTACACGGCACGGGCGATCTTCCAGCGCGGCGACGTGATGGTCGACATCCACATCTTCGACACCAAGAAGATCAGCAAGAACGACATCCGCACGCTGGCCGAGAAGCAGTTGGAGCGCCTGTGACCGAGCACCCGACTCCCGAGGCGCCCGCCCAGGCAGACCCGGCCGCCGCGACCGCCCCGGTCGCCCCGGCCGTGCGGAGCGAGGAGCGGGGCCGGGGCCGGGGGCGCAGGCTCCTGGCCGCCGTGCTGCCCGCTGCCCTCGTCCTCGTGGCCGCCGGCGGCGGTGTCACCTACACCGCCGTCACCGTGGCGAACGCCGACCGCACGGCCGAGACCGTCGGCTGGGAGGCCCCGGACCCCGAGGCGGCCGGGAAGGACCCCGCCGCCCGCACGGCCGAGAAGGGCCGCGCCTCCACGCCGATGAGCAGGCTGCTGCTGCCCGTGCCCGAGGGCTTCCGGCTCGGCCCGGACGTCGACTCCTACGGCAACGACGGCGAACTCGACGAGAAGGAGGCCGTCGCCCTGCTGAAGAACGACGCTCGCGGGCTCGCCGGCAAGAAGCGCCGCGACTACGAGAAGCGCATCGACAAACTGGGCGTCCAGGGCATCGCCGTGCGGTCCTTCGCGTCGTACGACAACGGTCTGGTCGTCGAGGTCCAGATCATCCGCATGAAGAACAAGAAGCGGATCCACGACCTCTACGAGGTCAAGCGGGAGGTGGCCGAGATCCTGAAGTTCCCCAAGGGGCCCAGGATCCCGGACCACCGGAACGCGTCCTGCTTCCTCATGCCGGACTTCCGCGCCGAGGACGACGACGAGGACGAGAAGGACTCGGCGCTGAGCGGCATGAGCTGCTCCGCGTACGACTCCGAGCTGCTGGTCTCGGTCTCGGCGGCGGGCTCCGCGCCCTTCGACAAGGGCGAGGTGGCGGACCTCGTGAAGAAGCAGCTCGACCACATCAAGACCCCGGGGGAGTACGTATGACCGAGCAGCAGACGCCCCCGGAGGCCGCGCCGGAGGCGACGGCCGCGACCGCGACCACGCCCGCACCGGCGCCCGTACCCGAGCCCGTGCCCGTACCCGAGCCGAACCTCTCCGCCGAGCCGAACCCGTTCGCCGCGCCGGAGCCCGCCGCGCCCGCCGCGCCGCCCGTGCGGTCCCGCCGGGTGCTGGCCGCCGTCGCCCGCTGGACCGCGGCCGTCGTCGTCTTCGCGGGACTCGGTGCCGGCACCGCCGCCGGGATCACCTCCATGGAGCGCACCGACGTGCCCGGTCTCGCGACCGAGAGCGACGGCCGCTGGACGTACCCGACGCTGAGCCTGCCGGCGCTGCCGGAGGGCTCCCCGCGCCCCTTCACCGCCGGCAACGAGGGCGAGGTCCACCACGCGGACCTGCGTCGGCTGCTGCTGCCCGCGCCGGCCGGGGCCACCGTCGACCCGAAGCTCGACGGCGCGTGGGTGAGCGTCGACCAGTACCTTTCCCTCTACGCCAAGGACGAGCGCCCCGAGTTGAAGCAGGCGATCGACGACTCGGCGCTGCGGCACATCACCGCCCGGACCTGGACCATGCCGGACGGCACCAAGAGCGCCGTCTATCTGCTGCGCTTCAAGTCCGTCGGCTTCTCGGAGAACTTCAAAGACGATGCGGTGAACGCCGGCACCACCGCCACCGCGCTCCTGGAAGGAATGCAGTCCGTCGGGACCGAAGCGCTCGGGAACGACGCCCAAGTGCCGAACACGGTGCAGTACGCGACGGCCGAGAAGAAGCCCTACGGCCCCGAGCAGACCCGCTGGGCCTACATCCAGGCGGGTGACACGCTCGCCCTGGTCGTCCAGTCCCGCAAGGGCGAGGCCCTCCAGGTCCCCTTCCAGCAGACGGTGACCCTGCAGAACCAGTTGCTCGGCTGAGCGCCCGGGCGGGAGCCGCCGCCCCGCGCCGCGAGACCCACCTCACCGCGAGGGCCGGGCCCCCGCCCACTAAGCTGGGGTCCGGCCCGTTCCGCCTTCACCGCTCACCGAGGAGCACCACGTGATCGTCTTTTTCGAAGTCCTGCTGGCGCTCGTCTGCGTCGCGGTCCTCGCCTTCGCCGGTCTGACCGTGAAGAAGCTGTACCAGGGCCAGCGCTGACCCCCCACGTCCCCAGACCTACACAGATCGTCTGAGCTGCTCATGATCGAGATCCCGTCCGACCTCAATCCGGACCTCGTCCCCCTCGCGTTCCTGCTCGGCACGTGGGAGGGCGCGGGCGTCTCCGACTTCCCCGGCGCCGAGAAGTGCAACTTCGGCCAGTCCGTGACCTTCAGCCACGACGGCCGCGACTTCATCGAGTACCACTCGCACTCCTGGGTCCTGGACGCCGACGGCAACCAGGTCCGCCCGCTGGAGAGCGAGAGCGGCTACTGGCGCATCGACAAGGACCGCAAGGTCGAGGTCGTCATGGTCCGCGACCAGGGCATCGTCGAGGTCTGGTACGGCGAGCTCGCCGACCAGAAGCCGCAGATCGACCTGGCGACGGACGCCGTCGCCCGCACCGCCGCCTCCGGCCCGTACAGCGGAGGCAAGCGGCTCTACGGCTACGTAAAGAGCGACCTGATGTGGGTGGGCGAGAAGTCCACCCCGGAGGTCCCGCTGCGCCCCTACATGTCGGCGCACCTGAAGAAGGTCGTCACCCCGGAGGCGGTCGCCGAGATGGCGCGCAACCTCCCCGACATGCCGGACGACGGCATCGCCTTCTTCCGCTAGGAACGGTTCTCCCGAGGGCCCGTCGACCATGGTCGGCGGGCCCTTCGGCGTACCCGGCCGACCTGATCGCCCCGTGGGTAGGGGTTAACAGAATCCTCATGACTGCCATGCACTTGATCATCGCGGACGGGTGCGCTACGTTGCTCGCGGGTTCGCTCACGGGGGATGCGCGAAACCCCCGGCCGCATGTGGCGTGGCCGGGGGTTTCACAAGCCGTGCTCCAGGTGGCATGACATGCAGAGGCGATCCTGAAGCTTTCGAGACGAGAGCTTACCGCTCGCACCGGCCTCATGCCACAGCCCTGGGGTCCGACCAGTCGTGACGAACAGCCAGGGGGAAGAGTGGGCGAGCTGCCCGAATGGATGACCGGTGCCCTGTCGGACCCCCGGCTGGGCGGATATCTGCGCGCCGCGGGGGGAGACCCCCTCCGCGCCACCCGGCTCTACTGGTGGAACGTCGAGGTGTCCGCAGCGCTGTTCGGGCCGTTCCACTGCCTCGAGGTGGCCCTGCGCAACGCGGTCCACCGCGAACTGGCCGCCCGGTACGCCCGCCCCGACTGGTGGCGGGTCGCGCCTCTGACGGCGGAGAGCGTGCGCAAGGTGGACCAGGCGCGCGGGCAGTGCCTGCGGAACGGCTCCGCGGGCACGCCGGACGACGTGGTGGCCGAGCTCTCCTTCGGCTTCTGGGCTTCCCTGCTGACCAAGCGCTACGACCGCGACCTCTGGGTGCCGGCCGTGCACAAGGCGTTCCCGGGCTACCGCGGGCGCAGGAAGGGGCTGTACGACGAGGTCTGGTCCCTGGTGCTGCTCCGCAACCGGATCATGCACCACGAACCCGTGCACCACCGGGACCTCCGGGCGGATCACGCGAAGCTCTACCGGATCATGGGATACGTGAACGAGGTGCTCGCGAAGGAGGCCCGGCTGATGGACCGCTTCCCCAAGGTGCTCGCGGCCAGGGGCGACGCGCTGCGCGGGCGGCGCCCGCCGCGCTTCTGAGAGGAACGCCTGTCATGCGGAAACACGACGACGCACTCGTCACCCGGTCCCGGATCGCCGAGCTGGCCGGAGTCCACCGGCCGGCCGTGACCAACTGGGCCGCCCGCTACCCGGACTTCCCCCAGGCTGTGGACAGCCGGACGACGGCGACCGGCAAGGCCGACCTCTTCCGCGCCGACGAGATCGCGGCCTGGCTGCGCAAGCGGAGGATTCCCGCGCCCGCTCTGCGGGACGGTGAGCTGCCCGGCACCACCTACGGCGACCGTTTCCTGGCCGCCCTCGACCACACCCACCGCCCCTCGCCGATGACCGTCGTGAGCCGGCTCCTCGAAGAGCGGGGTGGTCTGAGGCGACACGACCATCTGGACCTGCTCATCGCGCTCGTCTATCTCTACGGTGGCGGTGCGGCCGACTTCGATCCACGGGAGCGCCCGTGGGTGACCCAGAACTGGTCCCGGCTTCGCGATCTGCTCGTCCACGACGGGGTCTGGCCGCCCCGGCAGCTCGACGGCCGCGGCGACGTCACCAGCACCCAGCGGATCGAGCAGGTGCTGCGGGCCACCGTGCCCGTGCTGGGCGAGGCGTCGTGGGACCGGGAGTCGGCAGCGGAGGCGTTCGACCACCTGGTGGAGTTGCGCATGGAGGTGGAGGAGCGCGCCGGCGGCATTCTCACCCCGCCCTCGTTGCGGCGCCTCATGGCCGGACTCCTCCCCGGGGCCGGGCCCGTCCTCGACCCGTACTGCCGGACCGGCGAACTCCTGGAGGCATGCGTCGTGGCCGACCGGGGCCGGGACGGTGAAGAGGGCGGAGGCGCGGACACGACCGGTACCGAGGTGCTCGGAGTGAGCGAGGACGAGGACACCGCCGCTCTCGCCCGGATGCGCCTGCGCGTCCGGGGCGTCGACCCGGAACTCCGCGAGTGGGGGGCGCTGCCCCTGCCCTCCGGCTCGCCCGGAGAACGCCGGTTCGCGCGGGTGGCGACCAACCCTCCGTTCAACCGGAAGGCCGGATCCCGGGGCTGGGACCCGCGTGCCCTCCGCTACGGGGTCCCGCCGGCGAACAACGGCAACTTCGTGTGGCTGCAGGCGATCTTGTCCACCCTCGCCCCCGAGGGACGGGCGGCCGTCCTCATGCCGGACATCGCGGCGCAGTCGACGAGTCCCGCCGAGCGGGAGATCCGCCGGCACATGATCGAGGACGGCGCCGTCGAAGCGCTGATCGCCCTGCCCGCCCAGCTCTTCGGCCGGGCGACCGGTGTGCGGGCGATGCTGTGGCTGCTGACGGCACCGACGGGCCGGGGGGACGAGGTGCTGTTCGTCGACGCCGAGTCCCTGGGGACCATGAAGAGCCGGGTACGCCGGGAGCTCTCCCGGGACGATGTCGACACCCTGATCGACACATGCGACCGGTGGCGGGCGGCACGCGCCGCGGGGGAACCCTTCCCGGGGCGGAAAGGGTTCAGCGTCTCGGTGCCGGTCGCGGAGATCGCCCGCCACGGCCATGTGCTGACACCGGCCCTGTACGTTCCCTGGGACGTCACGCCGCGGCACGGGCCGGCCGGTCGGGAAACGGTCGACCGGCTGATCGCGGAACTGGACGCCCTGGACGGGGCGGCACGCCTCGCGGACGAACGGGCGGCCCGGTCCCTCCGCACGTGGAGAGAGAGACGATGAACGACCACGATCACGAGCGGGGCTGGGAGAGTCTGCCGATCGCCGAGCTGTGCGACGCGCAGATCGGCCTCGTCACGGGGCCGCGCGACTTCCGTGACACCGGCGTCCCCGTCGTGCGGGCCGCCGACATCGTCGGACACCGCCTCACCGGAGCACCCCGGCGTCACGTCGCCCTCGACGAACGGCCGGACTGGGCCCGGTACACGCTGGAGGCGGGTGACGTCCTCCTCACCCGCTCGGGAACCGTCGGCAGGATCGCGCTCGTCACCGAGGCCGAAGCGGGCTGGCTCAACGGCCCCCACCTCATTCGCCTTCGCGTGCGGGCCCACCCCGTGCTCGCCCCGGAGTACCTGGCCGCGTATCTCTCGGCGTCCTCGGCGCAAGGCTGGCTGCGGCGGGTCGCGACCGGCTCGGCCGTCCAGCATGTCTCCCTGAAGATGCTCGGCGAGCTGCCCGTTCCGCTGCCCCCGCTCGCCGAACAGCACCACATAGGCCGCACGCTGGCCGCCCTCGACGACAAGGCACGCGCGCACGAGGAGGTGGCGCGGGCGACCCGTGCGCTGCGGGAGACCATGGCCGATCTGCTGACCTCCGGCGCCGCGCCGCCGGACGACGGCATCGCCTTCTTCCGCTAGGAACGGTTCGGGCCACCGCGCCCTCCTACACTGGGGGCGTGGTGAGCACCGACTGGAAGAGCGATCTGAGGCAGCGCGGCTACCGGCTGACGCCTCAGCGTCAGCTTGTCCTGGAGGCCGTGGACGCGCTGGAGCACGCGACCCCGGACGACATCCTGGGGGAGGTGCGCAAGACCGCCGCCGGGATCAACATCTCCACGGTGTACCGGACGCTGGAGCTCCTGGAGGAGCTCGGCCTGGTCAGCCACGCGCATCTGGGGCACGGGGCGCCGACCTATCACCTGGCCGACCGGCACCACCATCTGCACCTGGTGTGCCGGGACTGCTCGGAGGTCATCGAGGCGGACGTGGAGGTGGCCGCCGAGTTCACCGGGAAGCTGCGCGAGACCTTCGGTTTCGAGACCGACATGAAGCACTTCGCGATCTTCGGCCGGTGCGGTGACTGTTCCCGCAAGGACACCGCCGACGAGTCGTAGGCTTTTCCCATGAAGAGCCCTCTGCTGTCCCTGCCCGGCGCCGTCCCCGCCGAAGGTCGTGACGAAGGCGTCGCCGCCCACTACGGCGATCTGTTCCGCGAGCAGCGGACCCTCGCCGACGGCGCCGGTTTCGTCGACCTCTCGCACCGCGGGGTCGTCACCGTCTCCGGCGCCGACCGGCTGAGCTGGCTGCACCTGCTGCTCACCCAGCACGTCAGCGACCTTCCGGCCGGCCGGGCCACCGAGGCGCTGATCCTGTCCGCGAACGGGCACATCGAGCACGCGCTGTACCTCGTCGACGACGGCGAGACGGTCTGGGCGCACGTGGAGCCGGGCACGCAGGCCGAGCTGATCGCGTATCTGGAGTCGATGAAGTTCTTCTACCGGGTCGAGGTCGCCGACCGTACCGAGGACTTCGCGGTCGTCCACCTGCCGGCCGGGTCCATCGCGCCGGTGCCGGACGGCGTGGTCGTACGGGAGACGGCGTACGGCCGCGACCTGTTCCTGCCGCGGGAGGACCTGGAGGCGTTCGCGGGCACGCACGGCCCGGCCGCCGGCATCCTCGCGTACGAGGCGCTGCGGGTGGAGGGGCACCGGCCCCGCCTCGGTTTCGAGACCGACCACCGGACCATCCCGCACGAGATCGGGCTGATCGGCAGCGCCGTGCACCTCCAGAAGGGCTGCTACCGCGGCCAGGAGACCGTGGCCCGGGTGCAGAACCTGGGCAAGCCGCCGCGCCGGCTCGTCTTCCTGCACCTGGACGGCAGCGAGGTCCACCTGCCCGCGCCCGGCACGCCGCTGCGGCTGGCCGCGGACGGCCCCGAGGGCCGCCAGTTGGGCTTCGTGACGACGGCGGTGCGCCACCACGAGCTGGGGCCGATCGCGCTCGCGCTGGTGAAGCGGAACGTGCCGGTGGACGCCGACCTGGTCGCGGGGTCGACGGCCGCCGCGCAGGAGACCGTCGTCGAGCCCTGAGCCCTCTCCAGGGGCGTCTAGACCTCGATCAGCACCGTGAACGGGCCGTGGTTCGTGAGCGACACGCGCATGTCCGCTCCGAACCGGCCCGTCTCCACGCGCGCGCCGAGCTCCCGCAGTCGGGCGACGACCTCGTCGACGAGAGGCTCGGCAACCGGTCCGGGCGCGGCCGCGTTCCAGGTGGGGCGGCGGCCCTTGCGGGCGTCTCCGTAGAGGGTGAACTGGGAGATCACCAGCAGCGGCGCGTTCACGTCGGAGCAGGACTTCTCGCCGTCCAGTACCCGGACGGACCAGAGCTTTCTGGCCAATTGCGCCGCCTTCTCCGGGGTGTCGTCATGGGTCACCCCGACCAGGACGCACAGCCCTTCGCCGACGATCTCGCCGACGGTCTCCCCTGCGACGACGACGCTCGCGCCGTCGACCCTCTGCACCACTGCTCGCATGCGGACCAACCTACCGAGCCACCCACGGACCGACACGGGGAGGGCCGAACGGGTGCAGACCGCCTGCGTCGGCCGGTGCGGGAGTGGCACCATGCCTGTCAGGCGGTGCGGTTCCGCACCGGTCGAGGGGACGATTCACATGAGTGCATCAGGCGCCGGGCACACGCCGTCCGGTCCCGTACCGCTGACCCGTGCCGGTGGCTCCGTCGGGCGGCCGCCCACGCAGCGGACCGCCGAGCGGGACCTGCCGGACCGGCCGCAGCCGGACCTGGCCGCGCTGCGGCTGCCCGAGCTGCGGGCGCTGCGCCGCGAGGCCCAGGGCGACGAGGCCGATCTGAGCTATGTGCGGCGGATGCTGCAGGGGCGGATCGACATCCTGCGGGCCGAGCTGGCGCGGCGCAGCGATCCGGAGGCGCCGGTGCTCGACCGGCTGTCGGAGATCCTCGCGGACACGCCGTCGCGGCCGGGGGCGGTGGCGCGTTCGGCGCGGCACGTGACGCTGTCGACGCCGCGCAGCGAGGAGTACCGGCGGCTGGCGTCCGAGATGCTGTCGGAGGTCGAGCTGTCGGACCTGACGGCGCGTACGGACGAGGAACTGCACACGGCGATGGGGCGGCTCGCGGGCTACGAGCAGCAGGTGTCGCGGCGCCGGCAGCAGCTCCAGCGCACCGCGGACGACTGCAGCGCGGAGATCGCCCGCCGCTACCGGGAGGGGGAGGCGCAGGTCGACGACCTGCTGGCCTGAGCCGCGCGGGGTCGCAGCCGAGTCGCGCCGGTCCGTTCCGCGCCGGGCGCCTCGCGGCCGCTCCGGGGCTCGCGGAAAAGTCGGGTGCGGGGGCCCTGACCGCCCGCATAGCCTCGAAGGATGAGCTTTGAGGTGCGCACGATCAGCGAGGCGGAGTTCGGGGACTGGCAGCGGGCCAGGCGGGTGGGTTTCCTCCGGCCGCCGGTGGTGCCGGACGAGGAGATCGCGGACCGGCTGCCGCACACCGATCTCTCCCGCACCTTCGGCGTCTTCGACCGGGGCCGGGTCGTCGCCACCTTCCAGTCGTACGGGCAGCGGGTGAGCACGGTCGGCGGCGCGGACCTCGCGGCGGACGCCGTCACCGGGGTCACGGTCTCCCCGACCCACCGCAGGCGCGGGCTGCTCGGCCGGATGATGGAGGCCGACCTGGCGGCGGCGAAGGAGCGGGGCGACGCGTGCGCGACGCTGATCGCCGCCGAGTATCCGATCTACGGGCGGTTCGGCTTCGGGGTGGCGAGCTGGACCACCGTGTGGGCCGTCGACGTGACGAGGGCCGGATTCGACCGCCACCGGCCCGGACCGGGAGCGGGTGCGGGGGACGAGGGCGGCCGGATCGACCTGTCGGACGGCGCCGAGATCCGCAAGTTGGGCCCGGACCTGCACCGCCGCGTGGCGGCGCGGCGGGCCGGGGTGACCGACCGTACGGCGCGCGGCTGGGACATCGGCACCGGCAACGCGTACACCCCCGATCCGTGGACCGAGCCCTTCTACGCCGTCTACCGGTCGGAGTCGGGCGAGGCCGAGGGCTTCGTCGCGTACACGGCGGACGACAAGTGGAGCGACGCCAAGCAGCCGGTCAACACGGCCAGCGTGCGGGACCTGCTCGCGGTCACCCCGGCCGCCGAGCGTGCGCTGTGGCGGTACGTGTGCTCGATCGACTGGATCCAGCGGGTGAAGTCCGGCAACCGCGCGCCGGACGACATGCTGCCGCTGCTGCTGCCCGACCCGCGCGCGGCGCAGGTCCTGACGCACGCCGACATGCTGTGGCTGCGGGTCCTGGACGTGGCGAAGGTCTTCGAGCCGCGGACGTACGCGACCGAGGGCGCGCTCGTCCTCGACGTGCGGGACGCGGCCGGGTTCGCGGGCGGACGGTATCTGCTGGAGGCCGGCCCGGAAGGGGCGTCCGTGACGGCGACGGCCGCGCCGGCGGATCTGGTCCTGGACGTGGCGGACCTGGCGCCGCTCGCGTTCGGCGACGAGTCGGTGGTGCGGCTCGTGGCGCTCGGCCGGATCGAGGAGGCGGCGGCCGGGGCGGCGGCGCGGGCGGACCTGCTGCTGCGGACCTCGCTGCGGCCGTGGAGTATGGACATCTTCTGATCGAGCGATCCGAGCGATCCGAGCGATCCGAGCGATCGGGAGGTCGGGCGGTCGGGTGACCGGGCCGGCGGGCGGTCGCGTGAGCGGTCGAGTGAGCGAGAGCGCGTGGAGGGTGTCGTGGGCGGGCTGCGGGAGCTGAAGAAGGAGCGGACGCGGCAGGTCCTGTCCGAGACCGCGGTGGAGCTCTTCCTGGAGAAGGGCTTCGACGCGGTGTCGGTCGCGGAGATCGCGGCGGCGGCCGAGGTGTCCAAGCCGACCCTGTTCCGCTATTTCCCGGCCAAGGAGGACCTGGTCCTCCACCGGTTCGCGGACCACGAGGACGAGCCGGCGCGGGTGGTGGCCGCCGCGCGGGAGGCCGGAGTGCCGCCGCTCGACGCGCTGCGCGACCACGTCCTCGCGGGTCTGGAGCGGCGCGATCCGGTGACGGGCCTCAACGACGCGCCGGCGGTGCTGGCCTTCCTGCGCCTGCTGTACGGCACGCCGGCGCTGGTCGCGCGCATGCACGCGTACCAGCGGCGTTCCGAGGAGCTCCTCGCGGACGCGCTGGGCGACGCGCTGGGCGGCGGCGACGCGCTGGGCGGCGGCGACCCGCTGGCGGCGCGGCTCGCGGCGGCCCAGGTCGTCGCGGTGCTGCGGGTGCTCGCGGAGGACAACGCGCGGCGGATCTCGGCGGGGGAGCGGGTCGAGGACGTGCTGCCGGGGGCCGTGGCGGCGACCCGGCTGGCGTTCCGGCGGCTCGCGGAGGGGCTCGCCGTCCCGCCCGCCATGTAACCGAATAAAAAATGTGACCGAGTAACGCTCCTCGTCTATCCTGGACGCATGAAGCCGCCGCTCCACCATGACCTCGACCAGGAACGAGCCCATCACGACGCCTGCCGCGCCGCCCTCGCCCGGATGACCGAGGACGTCGAGGAGCAGGTCGTCAGGGGTGAGGACACCGCGGCCTCCGGAGCCGACGCGGAAGTCCTCGGCCACCACCTGCGCAGCCGTGCCAAGGTCTTCCGGGAGATGCCGCCGGGCCCTCTCTTCTTCGGCCGCCTCGACCGCGAGGACGGTCAGGTCCACCACATCGGCCGCCGCCGGATCGCCGAGCACCCGGCGGCTCCGCCGCTCGTCGTGGACTGGCGGGCGCCCGTCTCCCGCGCCTACTACCAGGCCGGACCGCAGGACCCGCAGGGCGTGGTCCGGCGCCGCCGCTTCGGCTGGGCGCCGGGCAGCCTCGGCGCCTCGGAGGACCTGACCGCCCTGGAGGACGAGCATCTGGGGGACGAGCGCCCGGGGGACGAGCGAGGGGAGGGCGCGCGCCTGGGGGACGGGCGCCCGGCAGACGGTCCTGCGGGCATCGGCGCCGGCGCCGGTGGGGGGCCGGCGAGCGCGATCCTCGCGGGCGAGATCGAGCGTCCCCGCGTCGGACCCATGCGGGACATCGCCGCGACCCTCCAGCCCGAGCAGGACGACCTCGTGCGCTCCGGGCCCGCCCAGTCGATCTGCGTGCAGGGCGCGCCGGGCACCGGCAAGACCGCCGTGGGCCTGCACCGCGCCGCGTACCTCCTCTACACCCACCCGCAGCGCTTCCAGCGCTCCGGACTCCTGGTCCTCGGCCCCAACCGCACCTTCCTCTCCTACATCTCCGAGGTGCTGCCCGCGCTCGGCGAGACCGGAGTGCGCCAGTCCACGGTCGAGGACGAGCTCGCCGTCCACGAGGTGCGGGCGGTGGACGGCGAGGCGGCGGCCCGGGTCAAGCACGACGCCCGGATGGCCGAGGTGCTGCGCCGGGTGCTGTACGCGCGGGTCGACCCGGCACCCGCCGCGGACCTGACCGTGCCGGACGGCTCCTACCGCTGGCGCGTGCCCGCGCACGAGCTCGCCGCGATCGTCGCGTCCGTACGGGAGGAGGCCCCGCCCTACGCGGTCGGCCGCGAACGGGTGCGCGCCCGGGTCGTGCGGGCGCTGCGGGAGCGGGCCGAGCGGCGGGCCGGCCCGCTGGGCAACGCCTGGGTGCGCGCGGTGGAACGGGCCCGGCCGGTCAAGGAGTTCGTGGACGCCTGCTGGCCGAAGGTCACCCCGGAGGAGGTGCTCGCCGCCTTCCTGGCCGACCCGACCGAGCCGGGCGGTCCGGCCGAGCCGAGCGGTCCGAGCGAGGCGACTGGGCCGGGCGGGTCGACCGAGCCGGCCGGGCCGGGCGGTCCGGCCGCTTCGGCCGAGGGGCTGCTGACGGAGGAGGAGCGGGCCTCGATCCGCTGGGCGAAGCCCCCGCGCTCGTACCGCAGCGCCCGCTGGAGCGCCGCCGACCTCGTGCTGCTCGACGAGCTGGCCGGGCTGATCGAGCGCCCCGAGGGATACGCCCATGTGGTCGTCGACGAGGCCCAGGACCTCTCGCCCATGCAGTGCCGGGCCATCGCCCGGCGCGCCGGATTCGGTTCCCTGACCGTGCTCGGTGACCTGGCGCAGGGGACGACCCCGTGGGCGGCCCGCGACTGGCGGGAGCAACTGGCCCATCTGGGCCGGCCGGACGCCGAGATCGTGCCGCTGACCACGGGTTACCGGGTGCCGGCCGCGGTCGTCGACCTCGCCAACCGGCTGCTGCCGGAGCTCGGAGCGGCGGCCTGGGCCGGCCGCTCGCTGCGCGCGGGCGGCGAGGTGACCGTACGGCGGGTGGCGGACGTGGCCGAAGGGGTGGCCGAGGCGGTCCGGGCGGCGCTGAAGGAGGAGGGTTCGGTGGGCGTGATCGCGGCGGACGCGACGGTCGCCGGGCTGGCGGCGTACGGGTTCGGGGAGCGGGTCTCGGTCGTCCCGGCGTCGCTCGCCAAGGGCCTGGAGTACGACCACGTCGTCGTCGCCGAGCCCGCCGAGATCGTCGCGGCCGAGCCGCGCGGGCTCCACCGGCTGTACGTGGTGCTCACGCGGGCGGTGTCGCGCCTGGACCTGGTGCACCGCCGGCCGCTGCCGGGACCGCTGACCGCCCCGCCGTCGGACCAGCCTCCCGCGGCGCCTCCCGGCCCGCTTCCTGTTCCGCGTCCCGTCCCGCCGTCGGATGCGAGTCCGGCGCCCGGGGGCCGTATATCCGGGTGAGTTCGGCGCCGACGCGGGCCAGGGCGGCGCGGGCCTCGGGCGGGTCGAGGAGCTCGATCCGGGCGCCGAGACCGGCGATCCGGGCGGCGACGGCCTCGGGGGAGGGCCCGTCGATCTCGACGGCGCTCCATCCGCTGTCCGGCTCCCGCGCCCCGTACCGGATCCGCCCGCCGAACAGGCCGTCCAGGAGGCCCTCGGTGCCGGGTGCGGCCCGGCCCCGTACGGTCGCCGCGACCATCCGGCCCTCCATGCGGGCGGCGAGGGCGCGCCAGGTGGTGGCGAGGTCGAAGTCCGGGGGCCGTACGACGGGTTCGCCGGTCTCGGTGACGGAGGTGACCCGGCCGATGCGGAAGGTGCGCAGGCCGTCCTCGGTGTCCGCCACGAGGTAGGGCAGGCCGGCCTTGGCGGCGATGCCGAGCGGGTGGACGAGCCGTTCCGCCGGGGCGCGGCCGGGGCGGGCGTAGCCGATGCGGACCTGGGTGCCGTCGACGACGGCGCGGCGGAGGGCGGCGAGGAAGGCGGGTTCGGCCCCGGGTGCGCCGGACCAGTCGGTGGTGTCGGTGACCCCGGCCCGGGCGGCGGCCTCGGCGCCGGGGCGCAGAGGGGCGGGCAGGGCGCGGACGAGTTTGCGCAGGGCGGTGCGGGTGCCGAGGCCGTCGTCCGGATCGGCGCCGGTCCCGGTGTTGGCGGCGGTGCCGGTGCCGGTGCCGGTGCCGGTGCCGGTGAGGCTTCCCGCGAGGAGGAACAGGGCGCGGATCTCGGGGGCGGTGAGGCCGCTGAGGTCGGTCCGGGCGCCGCCGACGAGACGCCAGCCGCCGCCCTTCCCCGCCTGCGAGTAGACGGGGATTCCGGCGGCGGCCAGCGCTTCGAGGTCACGGCGGGCGGTGCGCTCCGACACCTCCAGTTCGGCGGCGAGTTCGGCGGCGGTGACGACGTCCCTGGTCTGGAGG
This sequence comes from Streptomyces sp. NPDC006339, assembly GCF_040612775.1. Taxonomy (NCBI): domain Bacteria; kingdom Bacillati; phylum Actinomycetota; class Actinomycetes; order Kitasatosporales; family Streptomycetaceae; genus Streptomyces; species Streptomyces sp. NPDC006339. The sequence goes on along the minus strand of NZ_JBEXQW010000039.1, from coordinate 22,957 downwards.
AAGAGCAGGGCGGCGACGAGACGGTCGGCTCTCATGCCGCCATGGTGACCTCCGCGGCCTCCGGCCGTTCCCGGCGGGCCGGCTTCGGCGTACGGAGCAGGGTGAAGGCGACGGCGAAGGCGGCGACGAGGAGGCCGGCGCCGACGGCGAAGGCGAGGTGGTAGCCGCGGGTGAGGGCCTCGGCGACGGGCCGGCCGGCGGCGGTGAGGGACTCGGTGCGGGCGGCGGCCAGGGTGGACAGGACCGCGATGCCGACGGCCATGCCGATCTGCTGGGTGGTGTTGAACAGGCCGGAGGCCAGGCCCGCGTCCTCCTCCTTCGCGCCGGACATGCCGAGCGCGGTCAGGGCGGGCAGCGCGAGCCCGAAGCCGGCGGCCAGCAGCATCACCGGCAGCAGGTCGACGGCGTAGGAGGCGTGGACCGGGAGGCGGGTGAGCAGCCCGAGCACGCCCACGAGCAGGACGAGTCCGGTGAGCAGGACGTTCCGCTCGCCGAAGCGGGCGATGAGGCGGGTGGACAGGCCGAGGGAGACCGCGCCGATGACGGCCGCGGCGGGCAGCATCGCGAGGCCGGTCTCGGCGGCGCCGTAGCCCCGGACCTTCTGGAGGTAGAGGGCGACGAGGATCTGGAAGGAGAACAGCGCGGCGACCATCAGCATCTGGACGAGGTTGGCGCCGGCGACCGCCCGGGAGCGCAGTACGCGCAGCGGCATCAGGGGGTGCGCGGCGGTGGCCTGGCGGACGAGGAAGCCGGCGAGCAGGGCGAGCGCGAGGGCGCCGAGGCCCAGGGTGTGGGCCGAGGAGGCCCCGTACTCCTCGATCTTGACGACGGCGTAGATGCCGGTCGTCAGGCCGCTCGTGACGAGCAGGGCGCCGAGGACGTCCGCGCCGCCTTGGGCTGCGGCCGGGCGGTCGGCGGGAAGGGCGGGCAGGGCGACGAGCAGGGCGGCGGCGCCGATCGGCAGGTTGATGAAGAAGATCCAGTGCCAGGTGAGGGCGTCGGTGAGGAGACCGCCGAGGACCTGGCCGAGGGAGGCGCCGACGGCGCCGGTGAAGCTGAACACGGCGATGGCCTTGGCGCGTTCGCGGGGTTCGGTGAAGAGGGTGACGAGGATGCCGAGGCCGACGGCGGAGGCCATCGCGCTGCCGACGCCCTGGAGGAAGCGGGCGGCGATCAGGACTCCGGGCGAGGCGGCGAAACCGGCGAGCACCGAGGCGGCGGTGAAGACGCCGGTGCCGGCGAGGAACATCCGCTTGCGGCCGAGGAGGTCGCCGAGGCGGCCGGAGAGGAGGAGCAGGGCCCCGAAGGCGATGAGGTAGGCGTTGACGACCCAGCTCAGTCCGGCCGGGGTGAAGCCGAGGTCCGCCTGGATGGCGGGCATGGCCACGGTGACGATGCTGCCGTCGAGGATCGTCATGAGCAGGGAACTGGCGAGGACGGCGAGGGCGGTCCAGCGGGAGGTGCGCACAGCGGTTTCTCCTGTCGGTGGGCGACAGGAAGGACGCTAGCAGATAGTTTTGTTGCAGACCATCTATCTCGGTCTGAGTGTGGGGCGCGGGCGGTGGGATTACGTGGCCTGGCGGGCCCTCCGGGCCGGGCGCGGCCCCTCGACCGGCGTCTCCAGATGGCCGGTGACCAGGCGGTTCAGGGCCCGCAACAGCACCTCGCGCTCCTCGTCCGGCAGCGAACCGAGCGCGCTCTGGTGCACCTCGTCGACGATCTTCTGGCTGCGCGCGGCGACCTTCGCGCCCTCCTCGGTCACGGCGATGATCCGCGCCCGCCGGTCCGTGCTCGACGGCCGCCGCTCGGCGAGCCCCGCCTTCTCCAGCGCGTCCACGGTCACCACCATCGTGGTCTTGTCCATGTCCCCGATCTCCGCGAGCTGCGCCTGCGTCCGCTCCTCCTCCAAGGCGTGGACGAGCACGCAGTGCATACGCGCGGTCAGCCCGATCTCGGCGAGCCGGGCGGCCATCTGCGTGCGCAGCACGTGGCTGGTGTGGTCGAGGAGGTAGGAGAGGTCGGGTTCGGTGCGGGCGGGTGCCATGGCGGTCATGCGGCCAGGGTAACGAGAAAAGGTCCGTTGCGGACGATCGGCCCTTGCTACGCCTCGGGCCCGCATCCGCTGGGCCGGGGGCCCGTCGGCCCCGGCCAGGGGCCGCCCCCGCTGGGCCCGGGCCCGCCAGGTCCGGCCCGGGGCCGGCGGGCCCGGCTGGGCCCCCGCGTCCGCCCCCGCCGGTGCGGGATCCTGGCCCCATGCGACCCCTGCTCTTCCTGGACGTCGACGGGCCCCTGATCCCCTTCGGCGGTTCGGCGCCCCACCGCGCGTACGCCCCCGAGCCGTCCCCGGGCGCCCACCCGCTCCTGCACCGCGTGGACCCGGCGCACGGCCGGCGCCTCGCGGGCCTCGGCTGCGAGCTCGTGTGGGCCACGACCTGGGGCCGGGAGGCGAACGAGGTGCTGGCGCCCCGGCTCGGCCTCCCGCCGCTTCCGGTCGTGGAATGGCCGGACGAGGAGGACGAGGAGGACGAGGAGGACGAGGACGCCGGCGACGCTGCTGCGGCACGACTGCACTGGAAGACGCGGGCCCTCGCCGGCCGGGCCGCCGGGCGTCCGTACGTCTGGCTCGACGACGAGATCACCGGCGCCGACCGCGCCTGGGCCCGCGCCCACCACCCCGCCCCCGCCCTCCTCCACCGCGTCGACCCGGCGACCGGGCTCACGGCGGCGGACTACGCGGCGGTCGCCGCCTGGGTGGGGGACCGGGCGGCCGAGTAGGGGGCTCGGCCGCCCGAACGGTCAGCCCTTGCGCGGCTGGTTGAACCGCAGCATGTTGCCCGCCGGGTCGCGGAACGCGCAGTCGCGCACGCCGTAGGGCTGGTCCATGGGCTCCTGCAGCACCTCGCCGCCCGCCGCCCGGACCCGTTCGAAGGTGGCGTCCACGTCGTCCGTACGGAAGATCACGCCGCGCAGCATGCCCTTGGCGAGCAGCTCGGCGGCGGCCTGCCGGTCGGCGGCGGGGGCGTTGGGGTCGGCGAGCGGCGGCTCCAGGACGATCTCGACGTCCGGCTGCGTGGGCGAGCCGACGGTCACCCAGCGCATCCCCTCGAAGGAGACGTCGTTGCGGACCTCCAGGCCCAGCGCGTCGCGGTAGAAGGCGAGCGCCTTGTCGTGGTCGTCGACGGCGATGAAGCACTGGGCGAGGTTGATCGTGGTGGAGTTGGTGGCGTTGGTGGAGTTGGTGGCGTTGGCGTCGGTGTTGGCCTGGATGGCGTTGGTGTTCATGCCGTCGACGCTACGAGGCAGCCGGGTTTTCCGCTTCTCCGTTCCTGACCGGTCCGTCGGCACCCTGCCCCGCCGCCCGCGACGCCCGCGTCGGGCGGGTCAGATACATCGCCACGCACCCCGGGATCGCCGCTCCCGCCTCGTGGTTCCGCGCCCGGTACGCGCTCGGGCTCTCGCCGACCAGCTCCGTGAACCGCGTGCTGAACGACCCCAGCGACGTACAGCCCACCGCGAAGCAGACCTCCGTCACGCTCAGGTCGCCGCGCCGCAGCAGCACCTTCGCCCGCTCGATGCGCCGGGTCATGAGGTAGCCGTACGGGGTCTCCCCGTACGCGGCCCGGAAGCTGCGCGAGAAGTGCCCCGGGGACATCAGCGCGGCCCGGGCCAGGGCCGGGACGTCCAGCGGCTCCGCGTAGTCGCGGTCCATTATGTCGCGGGCCCGTCGCAGCCGGGCCAGGTCGTCGAGCGTCGGCGTCACGCCCCCACCCTGTCACGCCCCCACCCTGCCACGCTCCCGCACGGGCGCGCCGCGCACGGGCCCGTCAGGACGCGCACGGGCCCGTCAGGACGCGCACGGGTCCGTCAGGAATCGAGAAGCACGGCCGCCCGCCCCCGCCTAGCCTGGCTCCCAGGACACGAGCAGGGAGAATCATGAGCAGGACGCACGCCGCCGACAGCCACGACATGATCCGCGTGCACGGCGCCCGCGAGAACAACCTCAAGGACGTCAGCATCGAGCTCCCCAAGCGCCGGCTGACCGTCTTCACCGGCGTGTCCGGTTCGGGCAAGAGCTCCCTGGTCTTCGACACGATCGCCGCCGAGTCGCAGCGGCTGATCAACGAGACGTACAGCGCCTTCGTCCAGGGCTTCATGCCCACCCTCGCCCGCCCCGACGTCGACGTCCTCGACGGTCTGACGACCGCGATCACCGTCGACCAGCAGCGGATGGGCGGCGACCCGCGCTCCACCGTCGGCACCGCCACCGACGCCAACGCCATGCTGCGGATCCTCTTCAGCCGGCTCGGCACGCCGCACATCGGCGGCCCCAAGGCATTCTCCTTCAACGTCGCCTCCATCAGCGGCGCCGGCGCGGTCACCGTCGAGAAGAGCGGCCGGACCGTGAAGGAGCGGCGCAGCTTCAGCATCACCGGCGGCATGTGCCCGCGCTGCGAGGGCCGCGGCTCGGTCTCCGACATCGACCTGAGCGCGCTGTACGACGACTCCAAGTCGCTCGCCGAGGGGGCGCTCACCATCCCCGGCTACACCATGGACGGCTGGTACGGCCGGATCTTCGCCGGCAGCGGCTTCTTCGACATGGACAAGCCGATCCGCCGCTACACCAAGCGCGAGCTGAACGACCTGCTCCACCGGGAGCCCACCAAGATCAAGGTCGAGGGCATCAACCTCACCTACGAGGGTCTGATCCCCAAGCTCCAGAAGTCGATGCTGTCGAAGGACATCGACTCCCTCCAGCCGCACATCCGCGCCTTCGTGGAGCGCGCGGTCACCTTCGCCACCTGCCCCGACTGCGAGGGCACCCGGCTCAACGAGGGGGCCCGCTCCTCGAAGATCGGCAAGGTGAGCATCGCCGACGCCTGCGCGATGCAGATCAGCGACCTGGCCGAGTGGGTCCGGGGCATCGAGGACCCGTCGGTCGCGCCGCTGCTCGCCACGCTCCAGCAGACCCTGGACTCCTTCGTCGAGATCGGACTCGGCTATCTCGCGCTCGACCGGCCGTCCGGCACGCTGTCCGGCGGCGAGGCGCAGCGCGTCAAGATGATCCGCCACCTCGGCTCCTCGCTCACGGACGTCACGTACGTCTTCGACGAGCCGACCACCGGACTGCACCCGCACGACATCCAGCGGATGAACGACCTGCTGCTACGGCTGCGCGACAAGGGCAACACGGTGCTCGTGGTGGAGCACAAGCCGGAGACGATCGCGATCGCCGACCATGTCGTCGACCTCGGCCCGGGCGCCGGTACGGCCGGCGGCAGCGTCTGCTTCGAGGGCACCGTCGCCGGGCTGCGCAAGAGCGGCACCGTCACCGGCCGGCACTTCGGCGACCGCGCCTCCCTGAAGAAGTCGGTGCGCGAGCCGAGCGGTGTCCTGGAGATCCGCGGGGCGACGGCGAACAACCTGCGGAACGTCGACGTGGACGTCCCGCTCGGCGTCCTCACCGTCGTCACCGGTGTCGCCGGCTCCGGCAAGAGCTCGCTGGTGCACGGCTCGATCCCGGCGGGCGCGGGCGTCGTCTCGGTCGACCAGGGCCCCATCCGCGGTTCGCGGCGCAGCAACCCGGCGACGTACACGGGCCTCCTGGAGCCGATCCGCAAGGCGTTCGCCAAGGCCAACGGGGTCAAGCCGGCCCTGTTCAGCGCCAATTCGGAGGGCGCCTGCCCCACCTGCAACGGCGCCGGGGTCGTCTACACCGACCTGGCGATGATGGCGGGCGTCGCCACGGTCTGCGAGGAGTGCGAGGGCAAGCGGTTCCAGGCCGCGGTGCTCGAATACCGCTTCGGCGGCCGGAACATCGCCGAGGTGCTCGCCATGCCGGTGAGCGAGGCGGAGCGTTTCTTCGGCGAGGGGGAGGCCCGCACGCCCGCCGCCCACCGCGTTCTGGAGCGGCTCGCCGACGTCGGCCTCGGCTACCTCACCCTCGGGCAGCCGCTCACCACGCTGTCCGGCGGCGAGCGGCAGCGGCTGAAGCTGGCCACGCACATGGGCGAGAAGGGCGGGATCTACGTGCTCGACGAGCCGACCGCCGGTCTGCACCTGGCGGACGTGGAGCAACTGCTCGGGCTGCTCGACCGGCTTGTGGACTCCGGCAAGTCGGTGATCGTCGTCGAGCACCACCAGGCGGTCATGGCGCACGCCGACTGGATCATCGACCTGGGCCCGGGCGCCGGTCACGACGGCGGCCGGATCGTCTTCGAGGGCACCCCGGCCGACCTGGTCGCCGCCCGCTCCACCCTCACCGGCGAGCACCTCGCGGACTACGTCGGCGCCTGATCCCCACGCCGGCCGGACGCCCGTACGCGGAAGGTGCGGCGGTACGTGTCCGGCGGCACCCCGACCGTACGGGCGAAGTGCCGGCGCAGCGTCGTGGCGGTCCCCATCCCGGTGGCCGCCGCGATGCGTTCGACGCCGTCGTCGGTGGCCTCCAGGAGCTCCTGGGCGCGGCGGACGCGCTGGGCGAGCAGCCAGCGCAGCGGGGTGGTGCCGGTGACGGCGTGGAAGTGGCGGGCCAGTTGACGGGAGCTCATCCCGGCCCGGCGGGCCAGGTCCTCCACGGTCAGCGGCCGGTCGAGCCGTTCCATGACCCAGGGGAACAGCACGTCGAGCGGGTGGTTGCCGGGCGCGGGGACCGGGGTGGTGACGAACTGGGCCTGGCCGCCGTCCCGGTGCGGCGGCACGACGAGCCGGCGGGCCACCGTGTTGGCGACGGCCGAGCCGTGGTCGAGGCGGACGAGGTGCAGGCACAGGTCGAGGGCGGCGGCCTTGCCGGCGGAGGTGAGCACGCTGCCCTCGTCCACGTAGAGCACGTCCGGGTCCACCGTCACCCGGGGGTGGCGGGCGGCCAGGACGTGGGTGTGCGCCCAGTGCGTGGTGGCCCGGCGGCCGTCGAGCAGGCCGGCGGCGGCGAGCACGAACGCGCCGGTGCACAGCGAGGCGACGCGGGCGCCGGCCTCGTGCGCGGCGCGCACGGCGTCGACGAGTTCGGCGGGCGGGGCGACGTCGACGTCGGCCCAGCCGGGGACGACGACGGTACGGGCGTACGGCAGCCGGTCGAGCCCCTGGTCGGGTGCGAGCAGGAAGCGCCCGGCGCGGACCGGGCCGGGCCCGCAGACGGTCAGGTCGTACTCGCTGCCGCCGAACACCTCGGAGGCGACGGCCAGTTCGAAGTGGAGCATGCCGTCGGTGACGGCGAGGGCGAGGGAGGGCGTGGCGGTGGGGGCGTCCCGGGAGACCATGTCGGAAACTGTACGGGGTACGTCGTTTCCGACACTCACGGTGCGAGGCCGCCGGTCGCGAGGATGACGGCATGACGATCGAGCAGACAGTGGTGGTGTACGGCGCCTACGGACACACGGGCCGTTTCGTGGTGGCGGAGCTGCGGGAGCGCGGCTTCGTCCCGGTGCTCTCGGGCCGTGACGAGCGGAAGCTGAAGGAGACGGCCGACGGCCTGGAGGTGCGCTCGGCGGCGGTCGACGACCCGGCGGCCCTCGACCGGGCCCTTGCGGGTGCGGCGGCCGTGATCAACTGCGCGGGCCCGTTCGCGACGACGGCCGGGCCCCTGATCGAGGCGGCCCTGCGGGCGGGGATCCCGTACGTGGACGTGGCGGCCGAGATCGAGGCCAACGCCGACACGTTCGCGCACTACGGGGAGCGGGCCCGCGCCGCGGGTGTGCCGGTGCTCCCGGCGATGGCCTTCTACGGGGGCCTCGGCGACCTGCTCGCCACCGCGGCGATGGGCGACTGGACCGAGGCCGACGAGGTCCATGTCGCGTACGGCCTGGACAACTGGCACCCGACGGCGGGGACCCGCGCGGCGGGGGCGGTCTCGCGCGAGCGGCGCGGCGGCCGGCGTCCGGTCCACACGGGCGGCCGCCTGAGCTACCGGGACGACGCCCCGCCGACGCTGGAGTGGGCGTTCCCGGCGCCGATGGGGCCCAGGGCGGTGATCGGCGAGTTCACGATGGCGGACGTGGTGACCGTGCCGAGCCATCTCGCCGTCCCCGAGGTGCGCACGTACATGACGACGGAGGCGGCCGGCGACCTGGCGGCCGCCGACACCCCGCCGCCGGTCCCGGCCGACGCGAGCGGCCGGTCCGACCAGACCTTCCTCGTGGACGTGCGGGTCCGCGCCGGTGCCGAGGAGCGCCGCGCGGTGGCGACCGGCCGGGACATCTACGCCGTGACGGCTCCCCTGGCGGTGGAGGCCGTCGCCCGCCTCCTCACCGGCCGCACCCGCGCCCCGGGCGGTGGTGTCCGCTCGGCGGGAGCCCTCTTCGACGCCCCGGACTTCCTGCGCGCGCTGGCCCCGCACGTGCGGGTGACCGTCAGCGGGGCAGGATGGACGGATGCGGCTTGACGTACCCGAACTCCCCGCGCCCGGGGGACTGGCCCTGCGGCCCTGGCGGCTGACGGACCTTCCGCTCGTCGCCGAGGCCGCGGAGGACCCGTACATCCCCCTGATCACGACGGTCCCCTCGCCGTACTCCGAGGCCGAGGGCGTCGCCTTCGTGGAGCGCCAGTGGTCCCGGGCGACCACCGGCGCGGGCTACCCCTTCGTCATCGTCTCCGCCGCCGGCCGCCCCCTCGGCACCATCGGCCTCTGGGTCCGCGACCTCCCGCAGGGCCGCGCCTCCCTCGGCTACTGGCTGGCCGCCTCGGCCCGCGGCCACGGCGCCGCCGCCTCCGCACTGACCGCCGTCACCGCCTGGGCCCTGGACGAGCTCCGCGTCCCCCGCCTCGAACTCCACATCGAACCCTGGAACACACCCTCCCTCCACACCGCCGAACGCGCCGGCTTCCGCCGCGAGGGCCTGCTGCGAAGCTGGCAGGAGGTGGGCGGCGAGCGGAGGGACATGTACGTGTACGCGCTTGTCTCGTCTGAGGGAAGGTGAATCACGGCGAGGCCGTGACCAGGAAGGTTCCCGATGTCGTCCCAGCCGTTCGGGAAGGCGACGTGGAGAACCTGGCCGGGAACGCGGTCAGCATGTGGAAGGACGTCTTGCCGACGTTTCATGCGTCCGAACCGTTGTGCTCATTCGGGTCGGCGTCCGGGACCGGACGAAGCCTGCGGAGGGCTGCTTCCAGACGTTCGGCGTAGTTCGCTGCGAAGATCCCGGGTAGCGACTTGTCGAGCGTTCCGGCGATGCGGTGAAGGGGTGCCCAGACCGCCGCATCGTCGACGAGCCGGCTGAGTTCCGTCATCTGCACTCGCTCCAGCCAGTGCGACAGGACCAGCGCCTCGTCCGGGGTGAGTTGGATGATGATCTCCGGATCCTCCACCGCTCGACCGTACTGGACCATGTGTTGTCAGAGGTGCCTGGGACAGTGCCGCCGTGGACATCGATTCCTTCTGGGAGCTCATCGAGGAGTGCCGGCGGCAGGCACAGGGGCCGGACGAACGGCTCGTGTGGCTGCGTGGCGCACTGTCGCGAAGGTCGCCGGCAGAGGTCGTGCAGTTCCAGGTGCGTTTGGACGAGGTGACGCAGGAAGCGTTCACGTGGGACCTGTGGGCAGCCGCGGACCGGATCTTCGGCGGCTGGTGTTCGGACGACGGGTTCTGCTATTTCGGCCTGTGGATGGTGAGTCTCGGCCGGGAAGCGTTCTTCCAAGCGGTGGCGAACCCCGATGTCCTGGCCGACACCCCGGAGGTCCAGGACCTGGTGGGCCGTCCGCGGGAGATGTGGAACGACGACTGGCCGGATTGGGAGTCGCTCGACTACGTCGCCATGGAAGCGTATGGGACCCTGACCGGTGCCGACGACGAGTGCGGCGAAGCGTTCTACGAAGCCGTGGACGCTGAGCAGGGCGACGGAGCGGGAAGCTTCGAGCCGCTCGGTGAGCGGTGGGACGTGCGATGCGAGGACGAGGCAGCACGCAGGCTGCCGAGACTGAGCGCGATGTTTCCCCTCCGGCCGCTCACCTAGAAGGGAAGTTCGTCGGCTTCGGGGAGTTCGGCGCGCATGAATGACCTCGGGAGCTCACGAATCAGCTTCTCGGAGCGCGCAGGCGTTGGGCGAAATCACGGACGAAGTCGCAGGCCCGCCACCTGTCGCGTATCCCGCCGCGCAGATCCGGAGCCGCGTCGAAAGACCCTTCCATGGCGCCGTCGGTACAGGGCCGTGAGCTGCGCCAGGTCTGCTGAGTCTCTCCGGCTCATCCCGGTGAGCGCGGGACATGACCCCCGGCGAGGAAGTGCCGGAGATCGGATGTGAAGGACGACATCTGCTCGCCGGCCTCCAGCCACGTGGTCACCGAGGTGCTCCAGTCGCCCGCCGCGCTCCCCCAGGGGCGGAGGGTCCAGGTCAGGCCGACGTAGCCGCCGGAGCGGAAGACGGCCGAGACGGCGAGGTCGCGGTCCATGGTGTGCCAGCTCCGCTCGCCGTCCCATCCCCTGTAGTCGGCCACGAGCTCGTCCAGGAACGTGGTGAGGTCGCTGTCCCAGGCCCAGGCGACCACCTCGTCGACACGTGCGGTCAGGCCAGGCGCACGGGTTTCGACGGCGTAGTGGACGGAGTCCTGGTCGAAGCTGAACCTGTCGCAGAACGTCACGCTCACGGATGAGTTGTCCTGGCAGCGGACGGTCACGCTGGGCTGGTCATCGAGGTGGCCTCCTGGGGATGTCATGCGCGGAACGCTAGGCCAGGGCTGCCTTGATCGTCATCCGGATTCGCCGCTGGCGCCGTGCAAGAGGGCCTCGCCGATCTCACGCACGCGGTCCATGGTGATGCCGACGCGCTGTTCGACAGCGAGCGGGTGGTCGGTGGGTTCGGAGGTGAATCCGAGATCGTTGGCCATGGGAGGGAGCCTAGTGATCTCACTCGTCTCGCTGCCCCCTTCGAAGGCGTCCGTGATGCGTTGTCCGGCTTCTTCGGGCGAGGACCTCACCTGAAGCGGCCCGCCGAGCGCGCTGCTCGCCGGTGACCGGGACACGTAACAGAACTATTGCAAGCGCCTGCTTGCAATAGTTAGCACCGGCTGGCATGGTCGAGGCATGGCTTCACTCAACGTCGGCAATCTCGGCGACTATCTCCGCGAGCAGCGGCGCACCGCGCAGTTGTCCCTGCGGCAGCTCGCCGAGGCCGCGGGGGTGTCGAATCCGTATCTGAGTCAGATCGAGCGGGGGCTGCGCAAGCCCAGTGCCGAGGTGCTGCAGCAGGTCGCGAAGGCCCTGCGGATCTCCGCCGAGACGCTGTACGTGCGGGCCGGGATCCTCGACGAGCAGGAGCGGGAGGAGCTGGAGACGCGGGCCGTCATCCTGGCCGATCCCTCGATCAACGAGCGGCAGAAGCAGGTGCTGCTCCAGATCTACGACTCCTTCCGCAAGGAGAACGCCGCCGAGAACGCTGCCGAGCAGGCCCAGCAGGCCCAGCCCACCGATACTTAGGAGGACCACGACCATGGCCATCATCGACGAACTGCGTACCCCCCTCTACTTCGCCGCCGGCACCGCCGACCTCGCCGTGCAGCAGGCCAAGAAGGTCCCCGGCCTGATCGAGCAGATCGCCGCCGAGGCGCCCGCGCGGATCGAGGCCGTCAAGAAGACGGACCCGAAGGCGGTGCAGGAGAAGGCGCAGGCGAAGTTCGCCGAGCTGGTGGGCGGCCTCGACACGGATCTGAAGAAGCTGGGCGAGCAGGCCCAGGACCTGGCCCTGCGCGGGGTCGGCGTCGCCGCCGAGTACGCGGTCAAGGCCCGCGAGAAGTACGAGGAGCTCGCCGCGCACGGCGAGGAGGCCGTCAGGGCATGGCGCGGCGAGGCCGCCGAGGAGATCACCGAGATCGCCATCGCCGTCGAGCCCGACCCGGAGCCGAAGGTCGCGACCGAGCCCAAGACCGAGGCCACGGCGGAGACCGGGACGGACGCCGAGGAGTCCGAGGCGAAGGCCGCGACGCGCCGGACCACCACCCGCAAGACGCCCGCCAAGAAGGCGGCCGCTGCCGAAGGCGCCGAGAAGTAGGCGGGTCCGGGCACCAAACCCGGTGTCCGGAGCGTTGTAACGGGTACCTTGGCCGCGAGGCGCAACACTCACTCACCTAGGCGGTGCTCAGCATGCTGGCGAACGGCTTCGACTCGATCCTGTCCCTGGTGACCTTCCTGGTCTTCACCGGCTTCGCCATCGCCGCGTTCGCCTTCGCCGCCACGGCGCGCGAGGACGCCTACCGCGCCGCCGACAAGCAGACGAAGAAGTTCTGGCTGATCCTGCTCGGCGTCAATCTGCTGCTCAACCTGCTGCTGCCGATGCTGTTCCTGCAGATCGCCGGACTGATCGCGGCCATCGTCTTCATGGTGGACGTGCGGCCCGCCCTGCGGGAGGTCACGGGCGGTGGCGGCGGACGGCGCGGCGGCGGTTCCAGCAGCGACGGCCCGTACGGCCCGTACAACGGCGGCCGGTGACGGACGGACGGACGAGACCGCGTGGGCGGGGCCCGGGGGTTATCCCCGGGCCCTGTCCCGTTCCAGGGCCAGGACGGCCACGTCGTCCGTCAGCTCTCCGCCGTTCAGCGAGCGGACCTCCGTCACGGCCGCGTCCAGGAGCTCCTCGCCCCGCAGTCCCTGCGTGAGCTGCCGGTTGATCATCTCGACCATCCCCTCCTGCCCGAGCCGCGGCGAGCCCGGACCCGCCGAGCGGCCCTCGATCAGGCCGTCGGTGTACATCAGCAGGCTCCAGGTCGCGCCCAGCTCCACCTGTCGGCGCGGCCAGCGGGCGCGCGGCAGCAGGCCGAGGGCCGGCCCGCTGTCCTCGTACGGCAGCAACTGCGCCGCCCGCCCGTGCCGGGCGATCAGCGGCGAGGGGTGGCCGGCCAGGCACAGCCCGGCCCGGCGGCCGTCGGGCGCGATGTCGACCGTGCACAGGGTCGCGAAGATCTCGTCGCTCTCCCGCTCGTGCTCCAGGACCTGCTGGAGGGTGGAGAGCAGCTCGTCCCCGCACAGTCCCGCGAAGGTCAGCGCGCGCCAGGCGATCCGCAGCTCCACGCCGAGCGCGGCCTCGTCGGGGCCGTGGCCGCAGACGTCGCCGATCATGGCGTGGACCGTGCCGTCGGGCGTGCGGACGGTGTCGTAGAAGTCGCCGCCGAGCAGCGCCCGGGACCGGCCGGGCCGGTAGCGGGCGGCAAAGCGCAGGTCGGAGCCCTCCAGGAGCGGTGTGGGCAGCAGCCCGCGCTCCAGGCGGGCGTTCTCCTGCGCGCGCAGCCGGGACTCGGCGAGCTTCACCTGTACGGCGTCGGCGCGCTTGCGCTCGACCGCGTACCGGATCGCGCGGCTGAGCAGCCGCCCGTCGAGCTCCTCCCGGAAGAGGTGGTCCTGCGCCCCGACGCGTACCGCCTCGGCGGCGAGCTCGGCGTCGGCGGACGCGGCGAGCGCGAGGACGGCGTGCCGCGGCGCGAGCCGCAGGATGTGCCGGAGCGGTGCGAGCGGGTCGTCCTCGGCCGAGCGCGGTGCGGGCAGGGCGAGGTCGACGAGGACGCAGTGCACGTCGTCGGTGAGGAGCCGCTCGGCCTCGGTGAGGTTGCGGGCGGTCCGGATGCGGACCCGCGTACCGGCCGCGTCGAGCAGCTCGGGTACGGCGAGGGCGCCGGCCGGGTCGTCCTCGACCACGAGCAGAGTGAGATCGGTCGCGGTGCCGGACGTGCCGGGTGTGCCGGACGTGCTGGACTGCGCGGCAGGATCGATTCTCTGTCGCGGGACGGGTACGGACATCGGTCTGGTCTTCCTTCCCTCCCCCCGAGGGCCGGGGACCGACCATAGCGGTACCGCGCACCGCTTTGGAATGGCGATCACCCTGTGAACCGCCACGGCGGTATGGCATATGCCACGGATGGGGAGGTAGCCGCCCCGCGGACGGCGTCCGAGGAGCCTCCGGACGCCCTCCGGACCGCCGTCGGGAGGATGAGGAACGTCACTCCGGCCGCACCTAGTCCGGCCGGACCACGCCCAGGATCTCCATCGAGCCGGCTCCCGCGAGGGTGACGTTCCGTCCGGGGCGCGGCGCGTGGACCATCATGCCGTTGCCGACGTACATCCCGATGTGGCTGGCGTCCTTGTAGTAGACGATCAGGTCGCCGGGCCGCATGTCCTCGACGTCCACGCGCGGCAGCAGCCGCCACTGCTCCTGCGAGGTGCGCGGGATGCGCCGGCCGGCGTCGGCCCACGCGGTCTGGGTGAGTCCCGAGCAGTCGTACGAGCCCGGGCCCTCGGCCCCCCACACGTACGGCTTGCCGATCTGCGCCGTCGCGAACTCCACGGCCCGCTTGCCCGCCGCGGTCGCGTTCGCGCTCCCACCCTTGAGGACGCCGGTGCCGAGCCAGGCGTTCTGCGCCCGGGAGCGTTCCTGCTCCTCCATGCGCAGCAGCCGGGCCCGCTCCTCGGCGGCGAGCTCGGACTCCAGCTTCTTCGCCGCCTCGATCTTGGCGTTGATCTCCTTCTTCGCCCGGGCCTGCCGGACCCGGTTCGCCTCCAGCTTCGTCCAGTTGACGCTCGCCTCGTTCGCGTACGTGGTCAACTCGGCCTGGGTGCGGTTCATCTCGCCGAGCAGGTCCTTGGTGGCCTTGTGGCCCTCCTTGAGCCGGCCCGCGTTGTCGAGGAAGAGCTGGGGGTCGTCGGTGAGGACGAACTGGGCGCCGTCGGGCAGTCCGCCGTTGCGGTACTGCGCGCGGGCCGCGGCGCCGGCCCGCGCCTTGAGGTCCTCGATCCGCTCCCGGCCGGCCACGATCATCCGGGCCAGCTTCACGATCTCCTCGGACTGCGCCTCGGCCTTCTCCTCCGCGAGGTTGTAGGCGTCGGTGGCCGCCGCGGCCTGGCGGTAGAGGCCGTCGATCTCCTTGCGGACCTCTTCGAGGCTCTTCTTCGGCTGCTGCGGCGGAGGCGGGGGGAGCGGGGCGGCGGAGGCCGGGAGGGTGAGGGCGGGCGAGACGAGCACCGTCAGGGCGCAGACCACGGCGATCGCGGCGGCGATGGCATGGCGGCGTCGGTTCACAGGCTCCCCCTCAAGTGACCCATATCTGATTTACCGTCAGTAACTTGGCTATGACCTTGGTGATAGTGCCATGCGGGACGGCAAAACGACAGGGGAAAGCGGGTCCTGCCGGGTCACATCCCCCCACGGGGGACGAGCGTTGCGCCGCTCGCGTTCCCCATGCGGCGGAAATTCAGGGGAAGTTCGGCAGTCGGGAGGCCGGGCGGTCGGGGGCAGGGGGTCCGCTTGCGTGCGCGCCACCCGGGCGTCGCGCCCCTCAGGCGCGCGGAGCCAGCGCCTCCCACCGCACCGTCAGCTCGCCCTGCCGCCACCGTCGCGGCCCGTCCGTCAGCGGCCAGTCCGCCGCCAGGTCCCGCGCGGTGCGGATCCAGCGCTGCCGGGCGCCCAGCGAGGCGAACGGGGCCGCCGCCGCCCACGCCCGGTCGAAATCGCGCAGGAAGGCGTGCACCGGCTCGCCCGGGACGTTCCGGTGGATCAGCGCCTTCGGCAGCCGCTCCGCGAGGTCCGAGGGCCGGTCGAGCGAACCGAGCCGGGTCGCGAAGGTCACCGTCCGCGGCCCCGACCGGTCCAGCGCCACCCACACGTGCCGCCGCCCGATCTCGTCGCAGGTCCCCTCCACCAGCAGCCCCTCGGGCCCGAGCCGCGCGCACAGCCGCTGCCACACGGCGGCGACCTGCTCCTCGTCGTACTGCCGCAGCACGTTCGCCGCCCGGATCAGGGAGACCTCGCCGGGCACCGGCACCTCGAAGCCGCCGTGCCGGAAGGCCAGCCCCTCGTGCTCGTACGGCCGCGCCGCGGCGACCCGGGCCGGCTCGATCTCGATGCCGTAGAGGAGGGTGCGGGGCTCGGCGGCGCGCAGCCGGGCCAGGAGTTCCACGGCGGTCCAGGGCGCCGCCCCGTAGCCGAGGTCGACGGCGACCGGCGGCTGGGCGGACCGGCGCAGCGCCGGTCCGTGCACGGCGGCGATCCAGCGGTCCTGACGGCGCAGCCGGTTCGGGTTGGTCGTCCCACGGGTGACGGTGCCCAGGGGACGGGGGGTGGTGCGGGGGGCCATGGAACGAGCGTAAGGGGCACCGAAGCGCGCCCCGGCCCGCACCGAAGGGCGCCCCGGCCCGCGCCGGCGGGGCCCCCGGCCCGTGCAGGGGGCGGGCGACGCGCCGGATTCGTCGGTAATGAGTTGGCAAAACGCGCCCGGCGGTGGAAATGAAAGGGTGCATTCCGGTGTTGTCGCGCGTGGAGGACGCCGGTACGCCCTCCCCCTGCCATGCCCCAGGGTCCCGAGAGGGTCATGCCCGACAGCGGAAGGACCGCCGACGTGAGCCAGTACGTGTCCCGGTTCGCCGGCACTCTGGGGGCGGCGCCGCGGCTCCGGCTTCCCGGCCGGCCGCGCACCCCGCGCCGTGTCGCCATGCTCAGCGTCCACACCTCCCCGCTGCACCAGCCGGGCACCGGCGACGCCGGCGGCATGAACGTCTACATCGTGGAGCTGGCCAAGCGGCTCGCCGCGATCAACATCGAGGTGGAGATCTTCACCCGGGCCACCACCGGCGGCCTCGCCCCGGTCGTCGAGCTCGCGCCCGGCGTGCTCGTGCGGCACGTGGACGCGGGGCCGTACGAGGGGCTGGCCAAGGAGGAGCTGCCGGCCCAGCTCTGCGCCTTCACGCACGGCGTGATGCGGGCCTGGGCGGGCCACCGGTCCGGCCACTACGACCTGGTCCACTCCCACTACTGGCTGTCCGGCCACGTCGGCTGGCTCGCCGCCGAGCGCTGGGGCGTCCCGCTCGTCCACACCATGCACACCATGGCCAAGGTCAAGAACGCCTCGCTCGCGGAGGGCGACACGCCCGAGCCCGCCGCCCGCGTGATCGGCGAGACCCAGATCGTCGCGGCGGCCGACCGGCTCATCGCCAACACGGACGAGGAGGCCGACGAGCTCGCGCGGTTCTACGAGGCCGATCCCGCCAAGATCGCCGTGGTCCACCCGGGCGTGAACCTGGACCACTTCCGGCCCGCCGACGGCCGCGCCGCCGCCCGGGCCCGGCTCGGACTGCCCCGGGACGCCTTCATCCCCGCCTTCGCCGGCCGCATCCAGCCGCTCAAGGCCCCGGACATCCTGCTGCGGGCCGCCGCCCTGCTCCTGGAGCGCGACCCCTCGCTGCGCTCGCGCATGGTGGTGCCGGTGGTCGGCGGCCCCAGCGGCAGCGGCCTCGCCAAGCCGGAGGGGCTGCAGAAGCTGGCGGCGAAGCTGGGCATCTCCGACCTCGTCCGCTTCCACCCGCCGGTCGGCCAGGACCGGCTCGCCGACTGGTTCCGGGCGGCCAGCGTGCTCGTCGTGCCCTCGTACAGCGAGTCCTTCGGCCTGGTCGCCATCGAGGCCCAGGCGGCCGGCACCCCGGTCGTCGCGGCCGCGGTGGGCGGGCTGCCGGTGGCCGTGCGCGACGACGTCACCGGCTTCCTCGTCCAGGGCCACGACCCGGCGGACTACGCCCGCGCCCTCGGGCGCTTCGTCGACGACCCGCGGCTGTCCGACCGGATGGGCGCCGCCGCCGCCCGGCACGCGGCCTCCTTCGGCTGGGACACGGCGGCGTCGGGCACGGCGGACGTCTACACCGCCGCCGTGCACGACCACCGGCTGCGCGACCACCGGCCGCACGAGCACCGCCGTCGCGTACGCTCGCACCATGGCTGAGGACGTACGGCGGATCGTCGAAGACACCTTCAAGGACGCCGAGCTGGAGTGGGAGTCCCCCGAACCCGGCTCCTACGTGGTGAAGCTGCCGGGCACGCGCAAGCTCTTCACGACGCTCTCCCTGCGCGTGGGCCGCCACTCCCTCTCCCTCAACGCCTTCGTCGTCCGTCACCCGGACGAGAACGAGGCGGGCGTCCACCGCTGGCTGCTGGAGCGCAACCTCAAGCTGTACGGGGTGAGTTACGCGATCGACCAGCTCGGCGACATCTACCTGGCCGGCAAGCTGCCGCTGGCGGCCGTCACGCCGGAGGAGCTGGACCGGCTCCTCGGGTCCGTCCTGGAGGCGGCGGACGGCGACTTCAACACGCTGCTCGAACTGGGCTTCGCGACGGCGATCCGCCGGGAGTACGCGTGGCGGGTCTCGCGGGGCGAGTCGACGAGGAACCTCGACGCGTTCAGGAACCTGACCCAGAAGCCCAGCACCGACTGACGGTCGGCCGGCCCCTGTTCGACCTGCCCACCCCCTTCCCGTACGGGACGCGGGGTGCCATGCTCACGCCCGACGCGCATCTGGCATCTGAACACCATTCATGTATGTGAAGGGCTCAGGTTCATGGCACTCAGCAGAAGGCAGCTCGTCGGCGGGGCGGCGGCGGCCGTCACCGCGGCCGCAACCACCGCAACCACCGCAACCACCGCCACCGCCACCACCGCCACCGGATTCACGGCCCCGGCCCCGCCCCGCCCGCCGTACCCCTCCCTCTGGGCGGAGTACCTGGACGCCCCCTACACCCACCCCCAGATCCCCTACGTGGGCTCCGCCGGCGCCCACGGCGGCGCCGCCCGGCTCCCGCGGCCGCCCGTCGTCGCGAACGCCCTCTCCTACGGGGCCGACCCCGACGGCGCGGCGGACTCCGCCCCCGCCGTCAACCGCGCCCTCGCGGCGGCGGGGGAGCGGGGCGGGGGCACGGTGCTGCTGCCGCCCGGCACGTACCGCATCGACGACTACCTCCGCATCGGGGACAGCGGCGTCGTCCTGCGCGGCGCGGGCTCCGGCCGGACCACCCTGGTCGCCGGCCGCAGCCTGACCGAGCTGATCGGCCCCTACGGGTCCCGGTACGGCGGCGACAAGTCGGCCTGGTCCTGGGCCGGCGGCCTGATCTGGCTCTCGCCGCGCGCCCGCCACGCCTCCCTCCTGGCCGCCATACGGGAGCGGGCCTGGCCCTTCGAGGGCTGGACCGGCAACCGGCGCGACGAGTGGACCACCCTCACCACCGTCCGCCCGGCCCGCCGCGGCGACCGCACCGTCACCGTCGACGACCCCGCCGGCCTGCGCCGCGGCCGGCTCGTGCTGCTCCGGCTCGCCGACGACGCCGGGCACACCCTCCTGGAGCACATGGCGGGCGGCGGCCCCGGCCCCGAGGCGTACACCTGGGACGACAAGACCAAGCTGACCTCGTACGTCCCCTACGAGTGGCCCGTACGGATCACCCGGGTCGAGGGCCGCCGTGTCCACCTCGAACGCCCGCTGCCCCTCGACGTCCGCCCCGAGTGGGACCCCCGACTCGTCTCGGGGGTCACCCCGCTGACCGGCTCGGGGGTCGTCGGCCTCACCCTGGAGGCACCTCCGCTCCCGCAGGCCCCGCACCTGCTCGACCGCGGCTACAACGGCGTCACCTTCCAGTGCGCGTACGACTGCTGGGCCGAGGACGTGGTGGTCCGCCACGTCGACAACGGCTTCGGGCTCGTCGCCGCCTCCGCCTGCACGCTGCGCCGCACCCGCGTCGAGGGGCGCGGCTCCCACCACCCGTACTTCTGCCGGGAGGGCGCGCACGACAACCTCGTCGAGGACTTCCGCGTCGCGGCCCGTACCGTCCCCGCGCCGTCCGGCACACAGCTCCACGGCATCAACGTGGAGGGCCTGTCCAGCCACAACGTCTGGTCGCGCGGGGTGATGGAGATGGGCACCTTCGACACCCATCGGGGCATGCCCTTCGCCAACGTCCGCACCGAGATCACGGTCGAGAACAACGGCCGCCACGGCGGCGACGCCTCGGCGGGCCCGCTCTACGGGGCCCGGTTCGCCCACTGGAACGTGACGGTGACCAACGGCCGGGCGGGCCTGGTGAAGCTGGACACGGTCGCCCCGTACAGCGCGACCGTGGGCATCAGCGAGGTGCGGGAGTTCGACCAGACCGACGTGCCGGACTTCCCGGGCGAGCTCCACGCCCGCCTGGAGGCGTACGGCGCGCCCGGCGCCGTACGTCCCCGGAATCTCTACGAGGCGCAGCGCCGGTTCAGGAGGAGCTGACGGCGTCGGTGGCGGGAGCCGTGGTCCCGGTCTTGGCGACGGGGGCCGGGGCCGGGACCGGTTCGGGGGCCGGGTCGGGGGCCGGCGGTGCCGGCAGCGGGGCGTCCGGCACCGGGACGTCCTCCTCGGCGTGGGCGAGGGCGGACCGCAGCCGGGTCTGGTAGCCGAGGGCGGCGACGGCGCCGATCACCGCGCAGGCGGTCCACAGGACGTCGGGCCCGGGCCCGTCGACGACCCAGCCCGCCAGGATGGGGGCGACGAAACCGGCCACCGCCCAGGACATGCCCATCACGCCCGAGTAGCGGCCGCGGGCGTGCTCGGGGGCGAGCCGGGCGGTGGCGGCGGCGTTGGTGGGGACGTGGACCATCTCGCCGATCGTCCAGACGACGACGGTCGCGGCGAAGGCGAGGGAGCTGCCGGCCAGCGCGGTGGCGCCGGTGCCGACGGCGAAGAGGAGGGAGGAGACGGTCAGCAGCATCACCGGGGAACGCTTGTCGGTGATCTTGTTGACGAGGAGCTGGAAGCCGACGATCACGACACCGTTGACGGCGATGACCATGCCGTACGCGGAGGGGGCGAGCCCTTCCGACGTCATGGTGAGCGGCAGGCCGATCCAGGGCGCGGTGAAGACCAGGCAGACGAGCAGGTTGAGCGTCACCAGGGTGCGGAAGGGCGCGTCGCGCAGGACAGTGAGGACGCTGACCTTCTCCTCGGCGACGGCCTTGCCGGTCTCCTCGTCGACCTTGGACGCCGGCCGGGTCTCGGGCAGGCGGAGGAAGACGATCAGGGCGCACAGCGCGGTGGCGGCGGCGTCGACGACGAAGAGGGTGCGGTAGCCGAGGAAGATCGCGGCGCCGCCGCCGATGGCGGCGATGGCGAAGCCGAGGTTGAGGGCCCAGTAGTTGAGGGCGTAGGCCCGGCGCACCTCGTGGGCGGGGACGAGGTCGGCGATGGTGGCGTTGATGGAGGGCCGGACGCCCTGCATGGCGACGCCCATGAGGAGGACGACGAGGGCGACGCCCCAGGCGCTGGTGACGACGGCGAGCAGCAGGGCGCAGGTGGCGGCCGCCAGGTGCATGGTGACCATGGTGGGGCGGCGGCCCCAGCGGTCGGTGAGCATGCCGCCGAGCGGCGACCCCGCCACACCGCCGAGGCCGTGGAGGGCGACGACGAGCCCGGCGAACCAGGCGGAGTGGCCGAGCTCCTGGGTGAGGTAGAGGGACAGGAACGTCAGGACGAAGGCGCCGGTGCGGTTGACCAGCGTCGACAGCCACAGCCACCAGAAGCCGCCCGGAAGGCCGGAGACCGTCGCGCGTGCGGATCGCCTGAGCGAGTCGATGGACATGTGTGGCCGGCCCCCTGGTGCGTGTAAGTCCCTCATGCGGCGCTCGTAACTTACGCATCTCATACGCCGGACGCCAGCGAATTGACGGTGCGCGTCAATCGTCGACCGTCGTCTAGGCTCGGACGCATGGCCGACGCACCGTACAAGCTGATCCTCCTCCGCCACGGCGAGAGCGAGTGGAACGAGAAGAACCTGTTCACCGGCTGGGTGGACGTCAACCTCACCCCGAAGGGCGAGAAGGAGGCGGCGCGCGGCGGTGAGCTGCTGACGGACGCCGGTCTGCTCCCCGACGTGGTCCACACCTCCCTCCAGAAGCGCGCCATCCGCACGGCGCAGCTCGCGCTGGAGGCCGCCGACCGCCACTGGATCCCGGTCCACCGCTCCTGGCGCCTGAACGAGCGCCACTACGGCGCGCTGCAGGGCAAGGACAAGGCGCAGACCCTGGCCGAGTTCGGCGAGGAGCAGTTCATGCTCTGGCGCCGCTCGTACGACACGCCGCCGCCGGCCCTCGCCGACGACAGCGAGTTCTCCCAGGCCCACGACGCCCGCTACGCGACGATCCCGCCGGAGCTGCGCCCGCAGACCGAGTGCCTCAAGGACGTCGTCGAGCGGATGCTCCCCTACTGGTACGACGGCATCGTCCCCGACCTCCTCGCCGGCCGCACGGTCCTGATCGCCGCCCACGGCAACAGCCTGCGCGCCCTGGTCAAGCACCTCGACGGCATCTCGGACGCCGACATCGCGGGCCTCAACATCCCGACCGGCATCCCCCTCGCCTACGAGCTCGACGAGAACTTCAAGCCGCTGAACCCCGGCGGCACCTACCTCGACCCGGAGGCCGCGGCGGCGGCCATCGAGGCCGTGAAGAACCAGGGCAAGAAGAAGTAGCCCCACCCACCCGAACAAGCCCCCTCACCTGCGGTTTCGCCACCGGGAGGGGGCTTTTCGCCGCCCCGGGACCGGACGGGTGACGGTCCGGCGACTCCTGGACCCGTGATGCGCGCGTTTATGCGCGCGCGGTCATGACGGAGATCGTCTAGCGTGCGCGCCATGGCACCGCATCTGGAACCGGTCACCCCGGCCAACATCGACGCCGCCCTCGGCCTGAGCGTCCACCCGCATCAGAGGGACAACGTCGCCCCCGTCGTCCGTTCGCTCGCCGAGGCGTACGCGTACGGGGAGGCCGCCTGGCCGCGGCTGATCGTCGACGGGGAGGAGCTGGTCGGCTTCCTGATGGCCTTCGTCGACATCCCGTGGAACCCGGAGAAGGATCCGGCCGACCGGCGCAGCGGTCTGTGGCGGCTGAACATCGGGGCCGAGCACCAGGGCAAGGGCTACGGGCGGTTCGCCGTCGACGCCGTGCGCGAGGAGCTGCGGCGGCGCGGGACGACCGAGCTGTACGTGTCCTGGCACGACGGCGAGCACGGGCCGGGCGGCTTCTATCGGGGGCTGGGCTTCCGCGAGACCGGTGAGCTCGCCGGCGACCAGATCGTCGGCGTCCTCGCCCTCGCCTAGCCGCTCGGATCAGCACGGAGGCGCGGGCCCCGCCGGTGAGCGGTCTCGGTCTGGCCGAAGCCGTCCCGGATGGTGACGCCCCAGGCGCGGCGGACGGTCTCGATGAC
>NZ_JBEXQW010000038.1:65988-85422 GCF_040612775.1 Streptomyces sp. NPDC006339 | reverse complement strand
TCTTCGAGGGTTTCGCCTTTCCAGGCGTAGACGGGGATGCCGGCGGCGGCGATCGCGGCGGCGGCGTGGTCCTGGGTGGAGTAGATGTTGCAGGAGACCCAGCGGACCTGGGCGCCGAGGGCGACGAGGGTTTCGATGAGGACGGCGGTCTGCACGGTCATGTGGAGGGAGCCGGTGATCCGGGCGCCCGCCAGGGGCTGGGCGGCGGCGTATTCGCGGCGGATCGCCATCAGGCCCGGCATCTCGTGCTCGGCCAGCGTGATCTCCTTACGGCCGAACTCCGCCAGACCGATGTCGGCAACCTTGAAGTCCGTGAACTCAGGCATGAACAAAGCTCCTTGACGCTTGGATCGATCGGTGGATTTCGAGAGCCGCCGTGGACTTGTTGAGCGTGATGTAGTGCAGGCCCGGCGCGCCCTCCGCGAGCAGCCGCAGGCCCATCGCCGTCGCGTGGTCGACGCCGATCCGGTAGGCGGCGGCCGGATCGTCCTTCGCCGCCTCCAGTCGGTGGGCCAGGTCCTCCGGGAAGGCCGCGTCCGACAGCTCGGCGAACCGGCGGATCTGGCGTACGTCGGTGGCGGGCATGATCTCCGGGATGATCGGCGTGTCACAGCCGGCCGCCGCGACCCGGTCACGAAGCCGCAGATAGTCCTCCGGGTCGAAGAACATCTGCGTGATCGCGTAGTCCGCGCCCGCCCGGCACTTCGCGATGAAGTGCCGGATGTCGCTCTCCGGGCTCACGGACCTCGGATGACCCTCCGGGAAGGCCGCCACACCGATCCGGAACTCGCCCAGCGAACGGACGAGTTCGACGAGTTCGTACGCGTAGGTAAAGCCGTCCGGGTGCGGCGACCAGGCGCCCCGGGGATCACCCGGCGGGTCGCCGCGCAGCACCAGGACGTCCCGCACCCCCGCGTCCGCGTAGGCGCCGATGATCGCCCGGAGCTCGGCGACGGAGTGGCCGACGGCCGTCAGATGGGCGACGGGGCGCAGGGTCGTCTCGGTGACGATCCGCTTGGTGACGTCGATGGTGCGGTCCCGGGAGGAGCCACCCGCGCCGTACGTCACGGACACGAAGTCCGGGACGAGCGCCTCCACGCGCCGGATCGCGTCCCACAGGGCCTGCTCGCCCCTCTCGGTCCTCGGCGGGAAGAACTCGAAGGAGAACGTGGGTTTCCCATGGGTCGGGCTCACCGGCGGCCTCCCGCGTTGAAGTAACCGGCCTCGGGATGGTGGACGACGAAGGCGTCCGTCGACTGCTCGGGGTGGAGCTGGTACTCCTCCGACAGCACGACCCCGATCCTTTCCGGCTTGAGGAGTGCGGCGATCTTGGCGCGGTCCTCCAGGTCGGGGCAGGCGGGGTAGCCGAGGGAGTAGCGGCAGCCCTGGTACTCGGTGCGGAGCATGCCCTCGATGCCGGTGGGCTCCGAGGCACCGGCGATGCCCCACTCGGCCCGCACACGACCGTGCCAGTACTCGGCGAGCGCCTCGGCCAACTGCACGGACAGGCCGTGCAGTTCGAGGTAGTCGCGGTAGGAGTCGGATGCGAACAGCTTCGCCGTCTCCTCTCCGATCCTGCTGCCGACGGTGACGACCTGGAGGCCGACGACGTCGACCTCTCCCGAGTCCTCGGGGCGGAAGAAGTCGGCGAGGCAGAGGCGGCGGCCCCGCTCCTGGCGGGGGAAGGTGAAGCGGGTCCGCTCGCCTCCGTCCTCGTCCAGGACGATCAGATCCTCGCCCTTGGACACACAGGGGAAGTAGCCGTAGACCACGGCCGCTTCCAGGAGGTGGTCCGTCTGGAGCCGGTCCAGCCACCCGCGCAGGCGCGGCCGGCCCTCCGACTCGATGGTCTCCTTGTCCTTCAGACCCCACTGGCCCTTGAACAGGGCGCTCTCGTCGAGCCAGGACGCGTACTCGGCGAGCTGGATGCCCTTGACGACCCGCGTCCCGAGGAACGGCGGCTCGGGTACGGGGTTGTCCACGGCCACGTCGCTCCGGCCGCCGGGCTCCGGCACCCGCTCCCGCACCTCGTCCAGGACCGGGGCCTCCCGCTTGGGCACCCGCCGCTGCTTCAGCTCCGGCAGACTCACCCCCGGGACACCCCGCTTCACGGCCATGAGGGCGTCCATCAGGCGCAGGCCCTCGAACGCGTCACGGGCATAGCGGACCTCGCCCTGATAGATCTCGTGGAGGTCCTGCTCGACGTAGGCGCGGGTCAGCGCCGCACCACCCAGGATCACCGGATACTTCTCCGCAAGCCCCCGGCCGTTCAGCTCCTCCAGGTTCTCCTTCATGATCACGGTCGACTTCACGAGGAGTCCGGACATGCCGATCACGTCGGCGGAGTGCTGTTCCGCAGCTTCCAGGATCGCGGAGACGGGCTGCTTGATCCCGATGTTGACGACGTTGTAGCCGTTGTTGGAGAGGATGATGTCGACGAGGTTCTTGCCGATGTCGTGGACGTCACCGCGGACGGTCGCCAGGACGATCGTGCCCTTGCCGTCGGCGTCCGATTTCTCCATGTGGGGTTCGAGATAGGCCACCGCCGTCTTCATGACCTCCGCCGACTGAAGGACGAACGGCAACTGCATCCGGCCGGAGCCGAACAGCTCGCCCACCGTCTTCATCCCGTCAAGCAGGGTCTCGTTGACAATGTCGAGTGCCGGACGCTCCGCGAGCGCCGCGTCCAGATCCGCTTCGAGGCCGTTCTTCTCGCCGTCGATGATCCGCCGCTTCAGCCGCTCCTCCAGCGGCAGCGCCGCCAGCTCCTCCGCCTTGCCGGCCTTCAGCGACTTCGCCGTCGCGCCCTCGAAGAGTGCGAGGAACCGTTGGAGCGGGTCATAGCCCTCCCGTCGGCGGTCGTAGATGAGGTCGAGCGCGACCTCGACCTGTTCCGGCTCCAGGCGGGCGATCGGCAGGATCTTCGACGCGTGCACGATCGCCGAATCCAACCCCGCCTTCACACACTCGTCCAGGAAGACCGAGTTCAGGACGATCCGCGCCGCCGGATTCAACCCGAAGGAGATGTTCGACAACCCCAGGGTCGTCTGGACGTCCGGGTGGCGGCGCTTCAGCTCACGGATCGCCTCGATCGTCGCGATCCCGTCCTTCCGCGACTCCTCCTGACCCGTACAGATCGTGAACGTCAGGGTGTCGATGAGGATGTCCGACTCCCGGATGCCCCACTTCCCCGTCAGATCGGCGATCAGCCGCTCCGCGATGGCGACCTTCGTCTCCACCGTCCGCGCCTGGCCCTCCTCGTCGATCGTGAGGGCCATCAGCGCGGCGCCGTGCTCCTTGGCCAGCGCCGTGACCTTCGCGAACCGCGACTCCGGCCCGTCCCCGTCCTCATAATTGACCGAGTTGACGACCGCCCGGCCGCCCAGCTTCTCCAGGCCGGCGCGCAGCACGCCCACCTCGGTGGAGTCCAGCACGATCGGCAGCGTCGAAGCGGTCGCGAACCGGCCCGCGAGCTCCTCCATGTCCGCGACACCGTCACGACCGACATAGTCCACGCACAGGTCGAGCATGTGCGCGCCCTCACGGATCTGGTCCCGCGCCATCTCCACACAGTCGTCCCACCGGCCCTCCAGCATGGCCTCGCGGAACTTCTTCGACCCGTTCGCGTTCGTCCGCTCACCGATCGCCATGTAGGCCGTGTCCTGCCGGAACGGAACGTGGCTGTAGAGCGAGGACGCGCCCGGCTCCGCCTCCACGGTCCGCGCCGGCACCGCCGCGCCCCGCACCCGCTCCACGATCTCCCGCAGGTGCGCGGGGGTGGTGCCGCAGCAGCCGCCGACGAGGGCGGGGCCGTAGTCCCGTACGAACGCCTCCTGGGCATCGGCCAGTTCGCCCGGCGAAAGGGGGTAGTGCGCGCCGTCCGACGTGAGGACGGGCAGGCCCGCGTTCGGCATCACCGACAGCGGGATCCGGGCGTGTCTCGCCAGATGGCGCAGGTGCTCGGCCATCTCGGCCGGGCCCGTGGCGCAGTTGAGGCCGATCATGTCGATGCCCAGCGGCTCCAGGGCGGTGAGCGCCGCCCCGATCTCCGAGCCCAGCAGCATCGTGCCCGTCGTCTCGACCGTCACCTGGACGATCAGCGGCAGGTCGTCGGCCCCGCACCAGTCCAGGGCGCGGCGGGCGCCGATGACGGCCGCCTTCGTCTGGAGGAGGTCCTGCGAGGTCTCGACGAGCAGGGCGTCGGCGCCGCCGCGGATCAGGCCCTCGGCGTTCTGCTGGTAGGCGTCGCGCAGGGGCCCGTAGGTGACGTGGCCGAGGGTGGGCAGCTTGGTGCCGGGGCCCATGGAGCCGAGGACCCAGCGGGGCCGGCCGTCGGCGGCCGTGTGGGCGTCGGCGACCTCGCGGGCGATCCGCGCGCCCGCCTCCGACAGCTCGTAGACGC
Organism: Streptomyces sp. NPDC006339; assembly: GCF_040612775.1. Taxonomy (NCBI): domain Bacteria; kingdom Bacillati; phylum Actinomycetota; class Actinomycetes; order Kitasatosporales; family Streptomycetaceae; genus Streptomyces; species Streptomyces sp. NPDC006339. The sequence goes on along the minus strand of NZ_JBEXQW010000038.1, from coordinate 81,020 downwards.
GGTCCTCGATGCCGTACTCGCCGAGCGCGGCGAGGTTGGCGCCGAAGGTGTTGGTCTCCACGCAGTCCACGCCGACGGCGAAGTACTCCTGGTGCACGGAGGCGACGATGTCGGGCCGGGTGAGGTTGAGGATCTCGTTGCAGCCCTCCAGACCGGTGAAGTCGTCCATCGTCGGGTCGGCGGCCTGGAGCATGGTGCCCATCGCCCCGTCGGCCACCACGACCCGTGTGGCGAACTCGTCGCGCAGCGATCTGCGTACGGCGCTCACGTCAGCTCAGCCCCCTCAGATGCGTCAGCAGTTCGGCCGTGCAGCCCAGGCCGTAGGTGGTCCTGATCCGGTCGAGGAGCGGCTCGCGGTGCAGCCGGTACTCCTGCGTGCCCACGTAGTCGAGGACGGTCGCGGCGACCGCGCAGCCCAACTGGGCGGCGCAGCGCTCGGGCACGCCCCACAGCGTTCCGGCGAGGAAGCCGGCCCGGAAGGCGTCGCCGACGCCGGTCGGGTCGACCACGCCCGCGACGGGCACGGCCGGCACGGCGAGCGGGGCCCGGCCCTCGCCTCGGATGCGGACGCCGGCCTCGCCGTGGGTGGTGACCCAGGTGCCGACGCGGCGCAGCACGTCCGGCTCGGTCCAGCCGGTCTTCTCCAGGAGCAGGGCCGTCTCGTACTCGTTGGTGAACAGGAAGCGCGCCCCGTCCACCAGGTCCCGCACCTGGCCGCCGTCGAGCCGCGCGAGCTGCTGCGACGGGTCGGCGGCGAAGGGGATCCGGAGTTCGCGGCAGGTGCGGGTGTGCCGCAGCATGGCCTCGGGGTCGTCCGGGGAGACCAGGACGAGTTCGAGGCGGCCGGTCCGGGCGGTGACCTCCCGCAGGTCGATCTCGCGGGCCTCGGTCATCGCGCCGGCGTAGAAGGTGGCGATCTGGTTCTGTGCCCGGTCGGTGGTGCAGACGAACCGGGCGGTGTGGAGCGACTCGCTGACGCGCACCGAGTCGGTGTCCACACCGTGGTCCTTCAGCCAGATCCGGTACGGCTCGAAGTCGGCGCCGACCGCGCCCACGAGGACGGGACGCAGGCCGAGCACGCCGAGCCCGAAGGCGATGTTCGCTGCCACTCCGCCGCGCCTGACCTCCAGGTTGTCGGCGAGGAACGACAGGGAGACCCGGTCGAGGCGGTCGGCGATCAACTGCTCGCTGAACCAGCCCGGGAAGGTCATCAGATGGTCGGTCGCGATGGATCCGGTGACAGCGATACGCATGTCGACTCCCTCAGCTCCCTCTGCTTCCTCAGCGCCCGGCGGCCGTCTTCAGGGCGTCGACGCGGTCGGTGCGCTCCCAGGTGAAGTCGGGGAGCGCGCGGCCGAAGTGCCCGTAGGCGGCGGTGGCGGCGTAGATGGGCCGCTTGAGGTCGAGGTCGCGGATGATCGCGGCGGGACGGAGGTCGAAGACCTCGCTCACGGCCTCCTGGATCCGCTCGTCCGGCAGGGTGCCCGTGCCGAAGGTCTCGACGAAGAGGCCGACCGGCTCGGCCTTGCCGATCGCGTACGCGACCTGGACCTCGCAGCGGCGGGCCAGCCCGGCGGCCACGACGTTCTTCGCGACCCAGCGCATGGCGTAGGCGGCCGAGCGGTCGACCTTCGACGGGTCCTTGCCGGAGAAGGCGCCGCCGCCGTGCCGCGCCATGCCGCCGTACGTGTCGATGATGATCTTCCGGCCGGTGAGCCCGGCGTCGCCCATCGGGCCGCCGACCTCGAAGCGCCCGGTCGGGTTGACCAGGAGCCGGTAGCCGTCGGACTCCAGGGTCACGCCCTCCTCGACGAGCTCCTTGAGGACGTGCTCGACGACGTACGCGCGGATGTCGGGGGTCAGCAGGCCCTCGACGGAGATGTCGGCGGCGTGCTGGCTGGAGACGACCACCGTGTCGAGCCGGACCGGCTTGTCGCCGTCGTACTCGATGGTGACCTGTGTCTTCCCGTCCGGGCGCAGATACGGCACGGTGCCGTCCTTGCGGACCTCGGTCAGGCGGCGCGACAGCCGGTGCGCGAGGGCGATGGGCAGCGGCATCAGCTCGGCGGTGTCGTCACAGGCGTAGCCGAACATCAGGCCCTGGTCGCCGGCGCCCTGGGCGGCGAGCTCGTCGGCCGCGCCCTCGACCCGGGACTCGTAGGCCGTGTCGACGCCCTGCGCGATGTCCGGCGACTGGGCGCCGATGGACACCGACACCCCGCAGGAGGCGCCGTCGAAGCCCTTCGCGGAGGAGTCGTAACCGATGTCGAGGACGGCGTCGCGCACGAGCTGGGCTATCGGCGCGTACGCGGCCGTGGTCACCTCGCCGGCGATGTGGACCTGGCCGGTGGTGATCAGCGTCTCGACGGCCACCCGGGCGTGGGGGTCCTGGGCGAGCAGCGCGTCCAGGACGGTGTCGCTGATCCGGTCGGCGATCTTGTCGGGATGCCCCTCGGTCACGGACTCCGAGGTGAACAGGCGGCGGCTCATGCCTGGACCTCCGCCGGGGCCTTGAAGAAGTGCTGCTCGATGGCGCCGAGGGTCCGGATGGAGTCGACCTCCAGGGTCTCCATCTGGATGGCGGTGCCGCTCTCCTGCTCCAGGAGGAAGACGAACTCGACGAAGGACAGCGAGTCGATGAGCCGGTTCTCGATCAGGTCGAGGTCGGGCGCGATGTCGTCCCGCTCGGGGTGACGCTCGAGGATCCAGTTCTTCACCGTCTGCAGGCCGTCGGCCATGATTGCTCTCCTTTTAGCTACTGCTCGATTGGGGTGCTGGATACGGGTGGGCTGGACACGGGTGGGCTGGACACGGGTGGGGTGGGGGCGATGATCGGCGCGGCGACCGCGACCGCGTAGTCCACGTCGTGGCTGATGGACACGGTGATCTCGGAGATGCCGGACTCCCGGGCCATCTCGGCCGCGGGTCCGCGCAGCTCCACCAGCGGCCAGCCGCCCTCGGAGCGCCGTACGACGATGTCCGGCCAGGGCAGGAACCTGCCGCGGACGCGTAACGTCTTGAAGGCCGCCTCCTTGGCCGCGATCCGGCCGCACAGGCTCATGACGTCGAGCCCGTCGGCGGTGCGGCAGTCGGCGAGTTCGCCGGGGGTGAGCATCCGCTCGAAGAACGTCTCCCCGTACTGGGCGAGGAGCCTGCGGACACGGTTGACGGACACGATGTCCATGCCGAGGTTCGCCCAGCCCAGGCCGCCCGCCGGCGGGGCGACGGGACGGGCCGGCACGTCAGATCACCGGCCCGGCCGCGCCGCTCGCATCGGCCCGCAGGCGGGCGTTCGCGTCGAGGACCGCCTGCGTGGCGGCGTCCCAGTCGCCGTGCCGGCGGGTGAGGGCCGACAGCCACCGCTCCAGGCCGAAGGCGACACAGCTCGTGAAGGCGGGGCCGCCGGTGGACTCCAGGGTGATGGCGCAGCGGTCGCCGAAGAAGTTCCGGTGCGTGTTGACCGAGGCGATCGCCAGGTCCTCGTACAGGAACTCGTGCTTCACCGGCGTGAGCCGCTGGAGCAGGGCCTTCGAGCCGCCCTTGTCGAAGAACGGGTCGCAGGCGGCCTCCTTGCGCAGCGGCAGGTCGAGCGCCTCGGCGAAGGCGTGGACGCGGTCGGTGAAGGCCGCGAGGTGGTTCTCGGCGTGCTCGCGCCCGCCGATGGCGACGATCTCCCGCATGCGGAAGCCGAGCTGGCGCCGCATGCCCTCGTAGTGGGTCTCCTTGCGGAAGCACCAGGAGCAGACCGTGACGAGGGTGTCGTCGGCGACCCGGGTGCCCTGGTGGGTGAGGTAGACGGCGTAGCAGGACGCCGAGGGCAGTCCGAGCGCGGCGGGTTCGAGCGCGGCGGTCGGAAAGCGGCCGGTGTCGGTGTCGAAGGGCGTGGTCGCGCGGCGCTCCAGGTCGAGCGGGGCGGCGACGACGGCCTGGTGGGGGAAGTTGTCGTAATAGTCGAGCCTGGCCAGGTCGGCGGCCGGGAGCAGGGGGGGCATGGTCATCGGGCGGGCGCCCGCGGCCACCCCCCAGCCCTCGAAGGTGTCGTCGAGGAGCCGCAGCAGGCGGGTCGCCTCGGGGCCGAGCGTGGGCAGGCCCCCGGCGCCGCCGCCGGCGGCGGCCCTGGTGTCGCTCCGGGGCTCCCCGACGGTCGCGGGGGTCGTCACGGTCATGGTCGGTGCACCTCTCGGTGGGAGGTTCCGGGGGACTCAGACGACGGGCAGCGTGTCGTCGGAGAAGATCCCGGTCTTCAGGAAGAAGGACAGCGGCTTGCGGATCGCCTTGCGCTCGTGCGGGCGGCGGCGCTCGTCGGCGACGAGGCTGTTGCGCAGCGCGAGCGGGTCGGGGATGCCGGCGTCGCGGTACACGTGCGGGTTGTAGAGCGAGTTGATGCTGTAGACGACGTACCGCTTGAGGTACGCCTCGACCTCGCGCACCCGCTCGGCGCCGACCGCCTGGCACATCCGCTGGTACAGGAGGGAGACCAGCTCGCGCCCGAAGGCGATGTGGCGGGACTCGTCCTGGTGGTGGATGCGGTTGACCTCGCGGATGGTGTGGCACAGGCCGGCGTCCTTGGCCATCCGGGAGTTGTAGTGGTCGACCAGCTCCTCGAAGAACAGGATGCGGGTGAAGACCAGGAAGTTCTCGACCTCGGGCTCCCAGGCGGCGTCGGCGCGCATGGCGGTGGAGCCGTAGATCTTGTTGCCGTAGCGGCGGCAGAACTCGGAGAAGAACCACATGTGTTCGTTCTCCTCGCCGATGAAGTGGTGGAAGAAGTCCGAGGGGACCTCGAAGCCCGGCATGTGGATGCGGCCGACGACCTCGATGAGGAGCTCGCGGATGCCGTGCACGTTGAGGCTGTAGAAGTTGATGGACTCCCACTTGGAGAGGCGCTGAAGCGTTTCCTCACCGAGGGTGTCGAAGTGCTCGGTGCCGTAGACGGTGAGCAGCTCCGGAGTCATCCAGAAACGGTTCTCCTCCAGCGTCTCGGGCCACTGGAAGGTCTGGTACGGGTTGTAGTAGTCCTCGACGGAACGCTCGCTGAGCCGCTCCAGGACTTCCATGAACCGGTCGGTGACCGGCAGGGGGGCGGTGGCGCCCATGTTTTCCAGCTCCTCAGGAAGGTGGGGTCAGGGGCGGACTTCGTAGACCGCGTTGACCGGGGTCTCGGTGGCGCGGCGCCAGCGGGTGAAGCCGGCCTCCTCGGCGATGGCGCGGAAGGCCCTCTCGCCGGAGTGGTTGCCGAGCGCGTGCGGGCCGCGCTGGGCGACGGCGACGGGCAGGCACATCACGGCGGACAGGGCCATGAACATGCGGGCCGCGGGGGTCTGGGTGTCGATGTCGGCGGGCGAGACGTTCGACTCGACGAGCATCCAGGTGCCGTCCGCGTCCAGCGACTTGTGCACGTGCTGGGCGGCGGCGACCGGGTCGCCCATGTCGTGCAGGGCGTTGAAGAAGCACACCAGGTCGTAGCCGCTGCCCGGGTAGTCGTCGGCGGCCGCGACCTCGAAGACGACCCGGTCGGACAGGCCGGCCTCCTCGGCGAGCTGCCGGGCGAGGGAGATGGCCTCCTCGGAGTAGTCGAAGCCGTGGACGGTGGCGTTCGGGAACGCCTTCGCGATGAGCAGCGTGGTGTGGCCGACCCCGCAGCCGACGTCGGCGACGGTGCCGCCGGCGGCCAGCTTGTCGGTGACCTCGTGCAGCGCGGGCAGCCAGTCGGGGACGAGCTTGTGCTCGTACGTCGGCTGGAAGAAGGAGCCCATGCCGGTGTCGAGCGCCGGGTCGTGCTCGGCCCAGCCGACGCCGTCCCCGCTGCGGTACGCCTCGACGAGCAGGTCCTCGGTGGCGTAGAGCGCCTTCAGGGCGGTGAAGAAACCGGCCGCGTAGGTGACCGCGCCCGGGTCGGCGAGCACGTCGACGTGGTCGGCGGGCAGGGTGTACGTGAGCGAGCTGGGGTGCCGCTCGACGTACCCCGCGGAGAGCTGGGCGTGCAGCCACTCCTCGATGTACCGCTCGTTGGTGCCGGTCCGCTCGGCGAGCTGGGCGGCGGTGAGCGGGCCGTGGGCGGCGAGGGCCTTGTAGAGCCCGAGGCGCTCGCCGAGGGCGACGGTCAGGCCGCGGACGGCCGCGCCGGCGTCGGTGATGACCCTCTGGTGGAAGTCGTGGGCGCTCATGCGGCCTTCTCCTCCGGGTAGCCGTTCGTGGTCGGGAGCTCGCACGTGAACAGGAAGGAGCGGGGCACGCGCGGGACGGAGCGCGGCGGGACCGGGTAGGGCCAGCGGTCGAAGTCGGCGCCGGGCTCGCCCGGCTGCTTGACCTCGCGCACGGCCCAGCCGCACGCGTCGAGCAGCGCCTCGGGCTCCTCCGTGCCGAAGAGCCACGGGTTGCCGTCCTCCTTCAGGGCGCTGAGGAAGGTGCGGGCGAGTGGGTTCTCCAGGGCGGCCTTGGAGATGACGTCGCCGAGCAGCACGGAGCCGGGCGCCGCGTGCGCGGACAGCGTCGAGATGAGGGTCCGTACGGCCTCCTCCGGCAGGAAGAACAACAGGCCCTCGACCACCCACAGGACGGGCTCGTCGCTCTTCCAGCCCGCCTCCTTCAGGGGGCCGGTCCAGTCCTGGGTGAGGTCGACCGGGACGGTGATCCGGGTGCGGCCGGCCGGCTGCGGCTCGTTCGCCAGCATCGCGGCCTTGGCCTCCAGGAGGGCCGGGCGGTCGAGCTCGTAGACGGTGACGCCGTCGGGCCAGGGCAGCCGGAAGAAGCGGGTGTCCATGCCGGCGGCGAGGAAGACGACCTGGCGGATGCCGCGCTCCTCCACCGCCTTGACGATGGCGCGGTCCAGGTAGGTGGTGCGGATGGCGAGGAACGGCACGGTGCCGCCGCCGGCGTAGCGCTCGAGCAGTTCGAAGCCGATCCGGTCGGCGACGGTGCGCGCGTAGGGATCGGCGAACAGCCGGTCCTCGCGCTCGGTCTCCAGGGCGCGCGCGGCGGCGGTCCACTGGGCGGTGCGGGATACGGCCTCCACAGGAGGTCCCCCTTCACTGGTGGTTGCGTCTCTGGTGGTGGCGTCTCTGGTGGTGGTGTCTCTGGTGGTGGTGTCTCTGGTGGTGGTGTCTCTGGTGGTGGCGAGAGATTCGGACGGCCGTGCTCAGGGCACTGACGAGGGACGGTCGTCAGGCGCTCATGACCGGTGCGGCGGCACTCTTCGCGGGGCGCGCGCAGCACCCGGCGGGATCCGCGGCCGCGGGCATCGACGACAGACGGCCGGCCTCGGATCCGGCGGGACGGCGCCGGAAGATGCTGTGCAGGATCATGCTGAACACGGCCGTCCCGTCGGCGGCCACCAGCGTGCAGCGCGGCTTGACGGTGCCGCTGGTGGGGTTGAACGGCGACGGGGTGGCGCCGAGGATCTCCACCCGCGCCGTGAGGACGTCGCCGGGGCGTACGGGCCGCAGGTAGCGGACCTCGTCGATGCCGGGCGAGCCCATGCAGGCGCTGTAGGCGAGCAGTCCGTCGACGTAACGGCGCATGAACATCGACTGGGTGTGGAATCCGCTGGCGATCAGCCCGCCGAACTGCGAGTCCTTGGCGAGCTCGGGGTCCGTGTGGAAGGGCTGCGGGTCGAAGCGCTTTCCGAAGTCCAGCACCTCCTCCGTCGTGACGGTGACGGTGCCCAGCTCGTGGACGTCGCCGGGCCGGAAGTCCTCGAAGTAGCGCATCCTGCGCCCCCCTTGACCTAGGAGTGGTCGTTCCCTGGCATCACCCAATCTACGAATCAGCCATTTCTTTTGTCAACCCAAAAGAAGGCTCGGGTGGCCGGCTCCCCGCCCGGTCGGGCCTCGGCCGCGGGCTTCACCCACGGGAGCGCCAACGGACCTCAGGCCAGGGCCTGTTCGATGTCGGCCCAGAGGTCCTCGACGGCCTCGATGCCGACCGACATCCGCACCAGCCCCGGCGCGATCCCCGCGGCGGCCAGCGCCGCCGCGTCCAGCTCGCGGTGCGAGGTGGACGCCGGGTGGGTGACCAGGGACTCGACACCGCCGAGCGAGAGCGCGAGCCGGGCGACCCGGACCCGCTCCACGAAGGCCCTGCCCGCCTCCCGGCCGCCCGCCGGCTCGAAGGAGAGCAGCCCGCCGCCGCCCGAGAGCACCTTGCGGGCCGTGGCGTACGAGGGATGGCCGGGGAGCATCGGGTAGTGGACGGCCGTGATGTCGGGGCGCGCGGCGAGCCGCTCGGCGAGCACGGCCGCGTTCAGGCAGTGCTCGCGCATCCGCAGCGGCAGCGTCGGGATGCCGCGCAGGGTCAGCCAGGCGGCGAACGGGTCGGCGCAGGCGCCCAGTTCGACCGTCCGGGGCCAGACGGCGCGGCGCAGGGCGTCGTCGGCGAAGACGGCAGCGCCGCCGAGGACGTCGGAGTGGCCGGAGAGGTACTTGGTGGTGGAGTGGACGACGACGTCCGCGCCGAGCTCGATCGGCCGGCACAGCACGGGCGAGGCGAGCGAGTTGTCGACCAGGCTCGTCACGCCCGTCCGGCGGGCGGCGGCGAGCAGCCCGGGCAGGTCGGGCACCTGACCGGTGGGATTGGCGACGGTCTCCAGGACCAGGAGCCGGGTGGCGGGGTGCCGGGCCGCCGCCTCGAACTCGGCGGCGTCGTCGCCGGAGACGTAGGCGACCTGGATGCCGAAGCGGGCGGCCAGGTCGGACAGGACGGCATAGGTCCCGCCGTACAGACACCGCTGCGCCACCACCCGGTCGCCCGGCTTGAGCAGCGCGAGCAGCACCCCGCTGATGGCGCCCATGCCGGAGGCGAAGGCGATGGCCCCGGCGCCGCCCTCCAGGCCGGCGAGGGTGCGCTCCAGGGCCCGTACGGTCGGGTTGCCACGGCGGCTGTAGACGTACCGCCCGTCGGGCCCGGCCATCGCGTCGGCGAGTTCGTCGGCGGAGTCGAAGGCGAAGGCGGAGGACTGCACGAGCGGCACGGACAGCGGCCGGCTGCCTTCCGGAAGGGGCGGATGGTCGACGTGGACGGCCCGGGTGTTCAGGTCCAGGTCCGGGTCCGGGTCCGGGTCCGGGTCCAGGTTCAGGTTCAGGTTCAGGTCCAGGTCCATGGGGGTTTCCTCTCGGTGCGGAAGCGAGGGCGTACGGGACGGTGCGCACGGCCGCCGGACGGGGGCGCCGTACGCAAAGGGGGCCGCCCGACGGCCGGTGAACGGACATCGGGCGGCCCCGGGGAAGCGGGGACACGGCGTCGGATCAGGCGGTGACCTTCTCGCCCTGCTGCTCGGCGGCCGGGGCCGGGGCCGGGCCGGCGAGCGCCTTGTCGCTCTTCATGACGAGGAGCGTGATCACACCGCCGACGGCGGCGATGATCGCGGCACCGACGAAGGCGGCGGAGAAGCCCTCGGTGAGCTTCGGCAGGTTGCCGAGCTCGGCGGCGCCCTGGGACATGGCGACCGCGGTGAGGGCGGCGAGGCCGAGCGCGGAGCCGACGTTGTAGGTGGTGTTGACGATGCCGGAGGCGAGACCGGCCTGCTCCTGCGGGGCGCCGGACATGGCGGCGATCATCGCCGGGATGTAGGCGAGGGACATGCCGAGCGCGGCGACCAGCGAGGCCGGCAGGACGTCGACGAGGAAGCTGCCGGTGGGCTCGACGGCGGCCAGCCAGAGCAGGCCGGCGGCGAGGACGAGGAGGCCGACGCCGATGAGCGGCTTGGCGCCCACCTTCGCCATGAGCTTGGCGGTGATGGCCGTCATGAAGATCATCAGCAGGCCGGTCATCGGCAGCAGGGCCGCGCCGGAGGCGAAGGCGCCGTAACCGAGGACCTGCTGGAGGTAGAGGTTGAGGAAGTACCACATCGGGATCCAGGCGGCGCCGAGCAGCGTCATCGCCAGGTTGGCGGAGCCGAGGCGCGGGACCCGCCACACGCTGAGCGGCATGAGCGGCTCGCGGACGGCCTTCTGGATCACGAAGAAGAGGACGATGAGGGCGGCGGCGCCGGCCAGCTCCAGGACGGTGGCGGTGGAGCCCCAGCCGACCTCGGGGGCGCGGACGACCGCGAAGACGCCGAGGGCGAGACCGGCGGTGACGGCGACGGCGCCGAGGACGTCGACGGAGCCGCGTCGGGACTCGACGTTCGGGAGGAGCTTGGTCGCGGCGAGGGTCGCGATGCCGATCGGGACGTAGATGATGAAGCACCACTGCCAGGCGGCCCACTCGGTGAACACGCCGCCGAGGAACACGCCCGCGGTGCCGCCGGCCGGGGCCGCGGCGCCGTAGAGCGCCATCGCCTTGCCGAGTTCCTTCGGGTCGTGCATGAACAGCATCATCAGGAGGGTCATGGCGGAGGGCGCGATGAGCGCACCGCCGACGCCCTGGACGGCGCGGCCGGCGATCTCGACCCACGCGGTCTGCGCGGCGGCGGCGAGGATCGAGCCGGCGATCATGATCGCCCAGCCGGAGACGAAGATCCTGCGGGCTCCGACGAGGTCGGAGAGGCGTCCGCCGAGGAGCAGCAGACCGCCGAAGACGATCACGTAGGCGTTGAAGACCCACTGGAGCTCGCCCTGGGAGAAGCCCAGGTCCTCCTGCATCTGGGGAAGCGCGACCCCGATGATCGAGGTGTCCATGATGACCATGAACTGCGCGGCGGCGAGCACGACAAGTGCCCACCAGCGCCGGGGATTGACGGTTGACATTGCCCTGACCCTTCGCTCGCGGTGACATACCCCTGGGGGGTACCTGCACGCAGCACCGTAGCATACCCATGGGGGGTATGTAAGGGTGAGATGAGGAAGCCCGCGGGGGACGCGCGGAGGCACCGGGAAGCACTGCTTCCGCCCCGCGCGCCCGACCCCGACCGGGCACAATGCCCTCCATGACCGCCGAGCCGAGCACCGTCCGCGACCAGGACCTCCTGACCCGCTGGACCGCCACCCTCCTCGCCGCCCGCGCCGGCCGCGAGGGCCCGGACCCCGCCCCGTACGGCCGGAACCTGCTCGCCCGCTGGAACGAGCCGCAGCGCCGCTACCACACGGCCGAGCACCTGCGCGCGGTCCTCGACCGCGTCGACGAACTGACCGACCAGGGCGGCGAGGGCGGTGAGCTGGAGCTCGTCCGGCTGGCCGCGTGGTTCCACGACGCGGTCTACCGCCCGGACCGCTCGGAGAACGAGGAACGCTCGGCCGCCCTGGCCGAACGCGCCCTGACCGAGGCCGGCCTCACCCCCCGCGAGGTCACCGAGGTCGCCCGCCTGGTCCGCCTCACCGTCACCCACGACCCGGCCCCCGGCGACCTCAACGGCGAGGCCCTCTGCGACGCCGACCTGGCGATCCTGGCGAGCGACCTGGATACCTATACGGGGTATACGCGGGCGGTCCGCGAGGAATACGCCTTCGTGCCCGACGCCGCCTTCCGCACCGGCCGCGCCTCCGTCCTCCGCCAGCTCCTCTCCCTCCCCCGCCTCTTCCGCACGCCCTACGGCGCCGCCGCCTGGGAGGAGAAGGCCCGGGCGAACCTGGAGCGCGAGCTCGCGGAGCTGGAGGGCGGCGCCTGAGCGGCAGGACGGACCCGCCGCCCGGCCCTGTCCCGCATCGCGAGACGGAACCGGCCACGGGGAATGACAGGCACAAAGGGCCGGTTGCCCATGTCATGCCGTTTTCCTCCGCCGAGCCGTCCGCCGAGCACGCCGCCGCACCCGCCCCGACCCGTATGCCCCTGGCCGTCTACATCCTCGGCCTGTCCGTCTTCGCGCTCGGCACGAGCGAATTCATGCTCTCCGGGCTGCTGCCGCCCATCGCGGAGGACATGGGCGTCTCCATCCCCCGGGCGGGACTGCTCATCTCGGCCTTCGCCGTCGGCATGGTCGTCGGCGCGCCGCTGCTCGCCGTCGCCACCCTCCGGCTGCCGCGGAAGACCACCCTCATCGCCCTGATCAGCGTCTTCGGGCTCGGTCAGGTCGCCGGTGCGCTCGCGCCGAACTACGGCATCCTCTTCGCCTCGCGCGTGGTGAGCGCCCTGGCCTGCGCCGGGTTCTGGGCCGTGGGCGCGGCCGTCGCCATCGCCATGGTGCCGGTCGGCTCCCGGGCCCGGGCCATGGCCGTCATGATCGGCGGCCTGTCCATCGCCAACGTGCTCGGCGTCCCCGCCGGCGCCTTCCTCGGCGAGCACCTCGGCTGGCGCTCCGCCTTCTGGGCCGTCGCCGCCGCCTCCGCGATCGCCCTCGTCGGCGTGATCACCCGCATCCCGCACATCCCCGTGCCCGAGACCCGGCCCCGCCTCAAGAACGAGGTCGTGATCTACCGCGACCGGCAGGTGCTGCTGGCCGTCCTGATCACCGCCCTCGCCGCCGGCGGCGTCTTCTGCGCCTTCTCCTACCTGGCCCCGCTGCTCACCGACGTCTCCGGCCTCGACGGCGGCTGGGTCTCCGGCGTCCTCGCCCTCTTCGGCATCGGCGCCCTCATCGGCACGTACATCGGCGGCCGGGTCGCCGACGCCCACCTCTTCGGCGTCCTCCTCAGCGGCATCACCGCCTCCACCGTGTTCCTCGTGGCGCTCGCCTTGTTCGCGTCCAGCCCCGTCGCCACGATCACGCTGGCCTTCCTCCTCGGCGTCTCGGCCTTCTACACCGCCCCCGCCCTCAACGCCCGCATGTTCAACGTCGCCGGCGCCGCCCCCACCCTCGCCGGCGCCACCACCACCGCCGCCTTCAACCTCGGCAACACCGGCGGCCCCTGGCTCGGCGGCACCGTCATCGACGCCGGCCTCGGCTTCGCCTCCCCCGCCTGGGCCGGCGCCGCCATGACCCTCCTCGCCCTCGCCACGGCCGCGATCGCCCTGCGCCTCACCCGCTCCCGCTCGCGGGTCGTCATGGGCGCCTCGGCGGAGACGCCGGCGAACTCGCCGGAGCAGGCACGCGTCACGTCCCTGAACGGACACCCTCGGTGACCGGGCGGTGTGGGGTGTGTGCGACGATCACCCGTCGCACACACCCATGGGGGGTACATGCCAAGGGCCTACGCGTCCCGATCCACGTCCGGATCCCCGAGACGCCCGTTCACCGCGGTCTCCACCGCACTCGTCTGTCTGCTCACCGTCCTCTTCTCACTCCTGCCGAACGCGCTCGGGTCCGGGACCGCACGGGCCGCCGAGGCCGCCGAGGCATGCGTGCCGGTCGCCATGGGCCGTTACGCGGGTGAGCTCACCGCGGCCGGCCAGACCGCCTGCCTGGAGCTGCCGCTCCCGCAGGGCGCCCGGCTCGCCGCGCTCACGTCACGCGGTGGCGCGGGCGTCGAGGTCTCGGCCGAGGTCGTGGACGCGACCGGCACCCTGCGATGTGACGCGGTATCGCTCCGCACGGGTGGCTGCGAACTCATCGGCACCGCGCCGTTCCGCGCCCGCGTCCACGCCGACGACTCCGCCGCCACCGGCCCGTACGGAGTCCACTTCGTCCGTACGGACGAGCTGCAGTCGACCGGCTGCCAGGAGCTGCCCGCAGGCTCCTTCGCCGACGACACCGCGGCCGTGCGGCTCGACACCGGCGACGGCGTCTTCTCGCACTGCCTGACCATCCCCGCCGGCTCGCACTCCACCGCCGAGCTCCTCCGGGTCCGCTACGGACTGCCGGACGACACCGAGGAGTTCCCGGACTACGGCCTCTACCTGATCGGCACCGACGGCACCGGTCCCGACTGCTACGCCCACCCGACGCAGCAGCAGCTCAAGACCGACACGCTGGTGAGCTGCTCCTTCACCGCCGGCCTCGGTTACACCGTGCTGGTCGAGGGACAGGACGCGGCCCGCACCCACACCCTGAACCGCCGGGACGTCACCTCCGGCGCCCAGGGCTGCCAGGTGTCCGCCGCGACCGCGGTCGGTGCCCCCGCCCGAACCGGAACCTCAGGCGAGAACGGCACCCTGCGCTGCCACCGCATCACGACCGGCGCCTCCACCGACCGACTGCTGGTCGAGACCCGTGACGCGGGCGACACCACCCACACCCTGATCGTGGACGACACCGGCCGGATCGCCTGCTACCCGCGGACCGGGCCGTGCTCGGTCTCCGGCTCCACCGGTTACCAGGTCATCACCCAGGTCCCCGAGGACTGGTCCGTCCCCGCCTCCTACCGCCTCGACGCCTGGCGTGTGGCCACCGCCGCAGGTGCTGCGGCCGAGTGCCCGCGGGCCGGCTCGGCCGCGTACGGCTACGGGCCCTTCAGCGGCGAGCTGACCGAGGAGCGCACGGGCACTTGTGTCGCGCTCCCGACGGTGAGCGGCGACCGGCTGCTCGGCTCCTCCGGCGCCCGGGAGGGCGGCGCGGAGGTGACGCTCTTCAACCTCGCGAACGGGAGCCTGTGCACGCCGTCCGCGAGCCACGCCTGCCAGACCGGCGGCCAGAGCGTGCTGCTGACCTCGCTGCCCGACGGCGTGGACCGCGCCGCGTACGACGACCGGCTGCACTGCGAGAACGCGCCCTGCGGAGCGGACGAGTTCACGGTCGACTCCGTCACCCCGGCCACCGCCGCGAGCGGCACCATCGCCACGCTCACCGTGCGGGGCACCGCACTCGGCCTGAGCAACAAGATCCTGCTGAGCGGCGGTCCCGTCGCGCTGACGGCGACCACCACCTGGGTCTCCGACGACGCCCGGACCCTGAAGGCCACGGTGGATCTGCGTAACGTGCCGCCGGGGAGCTGGTACATGAGCGTCGACGGGCCCGGCGCCCCGGTCCACCGCGGTTCGTTCACGGTGACGCCGGCGACGGGCCCCGGCCCCGGCACGTACCGGCCGACCGGACCGACCCGGCTCATGGACACCCGTAGCGGGCTCGGCGTCCGCAAGGGCAAGGTCGGCCCCGCCGGCACGGTCACCCTCCAGGTCACCGGTCGCGCCGGCATCCCCGCCACCGGGGTCACGGCCGTCGTCCTGAACGTCACCGCGACCGGCCCGACGGCAGGGGGCTTCGTCTCCGTCTATCCGGACGGCGCTCCCCGCCCGACCGCCTCGAACCTGAACTTCACCGCCGGACAGACCATCCCCAACCTGGT
>NZ_JBEXQW010000038.1:0-65892 GCF_040612775.1 Streptomyces sp. NPDC006339 | reverse complement strand
AGGTCGTCGTCCCCGTGGTGAACGGCAAGGTCACCTTCTACAACCACTCCGGCTCGGTCGACCTCCTCGCCGACGTCGCCGGCTACTACACCACCGACCCGGCCGGCTCCACCTACCGGCCCACCGGCCCCACCCGGCTCATGGACACCCGCACCGGCCTCGGCATCCGCAAGGGCAAGGTCGGCCCCGCCGGCACGGTCACCCTCCAGATCGCCGGCAAGAACGGCATTCCGTCCGCGGGCGTGACCGCCGTCGTCCTGAACGTCACGGCGACCGGCTCGACGGCAGGGGGCTTCGTCTCCGTCTACCCGGACGGCACGGCCAGGCCCACCGCGTCGAACCTGAACTTCACCGCCGGACAGACCATCCCCAACCTGGTCGTCGTCCCCGTGGTGAACGGCAAGGTCACCTTCTACAACCACTCCGGCTCGGTCGACCTCCTCGCCGACGTCGCCGGCTACTACACCACCGCCCCGGGCGGGTCCACCTACCAGCCGGCCGGCCCCACCCGGCTCATGGACACCCGCACCGGCCTCGGCGTCCGCAAGGGCAAGGTCGGCCCGGACGGGACCGTGACGCTCCAGATCACGGGCGGGAACGGCGTCCCCGCCGCCGGCGTCACAGCGGTCGTCCTGAACGTCACCGCCACCGCCCCGACCGCGGGAGGCTTCGTCTCCGTCTACCCGGACGGCACGGCCAGGCCGAACGCCTCCAACCTCAACTTCACCGCCGGACAGACCATCCCCAACCTGGTCGTCGTCCCCGTGGTGAACGGAAAGGTGAGTTTCTACAACCGGTCCGGGTCCGTCGACCTGCTCGCCGATCTCGCCGGCTACTACACGTCGTAGCGCGGCGGCGTCTCGCCTCGCGCCGGCCGGTTCTTCGGCCGGCGCAGGCCCGCCGCCGTCAGGCGGCGCAGCAGTTCCTTGGAGCCGACCTCGACGGCGCCGGCCGCCACCGCGGAGGCGTAGCGGTCGGACGGGATGTCGTAGTGGTCGCGCTCGAACGCGCGGGGCGGGCAGCCGATGGCCGCGGCGAAGGCGTGCAGTTCGTCGAAGGAGACGTCACTGACCAGGTGGGACCACATGCGGCCGTGGCCCGGCCAGGTCGGCGGGTCGATGTAGAGGGTCACGCCCCGGCCCCCGTCACGTGAGGCCGCCGACCGGAGCGACCCGGACGCCCTGCTTGCCGCAGACCCAGTGCGGGTCGGGGCCCATCTCCGGTTCGACGTCGAGGGCGTGCGGGTCGCCGGAGGAGCAGACCGGGCACAGCGGCCAGCGGCCGTACCGTTCGAGCAGGGCGTCCTGCACGTCCTGGGCGACCAGACCGGCCACGAAGGCCCGGCCCTCCGGCCACTGCTCCACCCACCAGCGGCGGTGGGTGACGGCGTCCTCCACCATCGAGACGACCTCGGCCATCGCGACCTCGCGCGCCGCCAGGTCGGCGAGGACCAGCGCACGGGCGGTATGAAGGGCCTGTTCCACGGGGTCGATGTCGTCCATGCACACATTCTGCGCCCGGCCGGCGTCCGGGACCAACGGCCTGACCCGCGGGCCTGACCCGAGGGCACGACCCGAGGGCCTGACCCGAGGGCCTGACCCGAGCAGCCGCCGCGAGGTCTTGACGCCCCTCAGGGCCGAAAATATCTTTCACCTGTGACCAATGAAGTGAAGGAAAGTTTCAGCGGTGCGGCCCCGCCCGCCCCCGCCGCCCTCGCGGCCAAGGTGCGGACCCTCGCCCCCTCCATGACCCGCTCCATGCAGCGGGTCGCCGAGGCCGTCGCCGGAGACCCGGCCGGCTGCGCCGCCCTCACGGTCACCGGTCTCGCCGAGCTCACCGGCACCAGCGAGGCCACCGTCGTGCGCACCGCCCGCCTCCTCGGCTACCCCGGCTACCGCGACCTGCGGCTCGCCCTCGCCGGCCTCGCCGCCCAGCAGCAGTCCGGCCGCGCGCCCTCCGTCACCGCCGACATCGCCGTCGACGACCCCGTCGCCGACGTCGTCGCCAAGCTCGCCTACGACGAGCAGCAGACCCTCGCCGACACCGCCGCCGGACTCGACACCGTCCAGCTCGGCGCCGCCGTCGCCGCCCTCGCCGCCGCCCGCCGCATCGACATCTACGGCATCGGCGCCTCCGGCCTCGTCGCCCAGGACCTCGGCCAGAAACTGCTCCGCATCGGCCTGATCGCGCACGCCCCGACCGACCCGCACCTGGCCGTCACCAACGCCGTGCAGCTCCGCTCCGGCGACGTCGCCATCGCCATCACCCACTCCGGCTCCACCGGCGACGTCATAGAACCGCTGCGGGTCGCCTTCGACCACGGCGCCACCACCATCGCCGTCACCGGCCGACCGGACGGCCCCGTGACGCAGTACGCCGACCACGTCCTGACCACCTCCACCGCCCGCGAGAGCGAACTGCGCCCCGCCGCGATGTCCTCCCGGACCAGTCAACTCCTGGTGGTCGACTGCCTGTTCACCTGCGTCACCCAGCGTACGTACGAGACGGCGGCCCCGGCCCTCGCCGCCTCCTACGAAGCCCTCGCGCACCGCCACACCCCCCGCACCCGCTGAACCACCCAGGAAAGAGCAGCCGCCCGTGCCGACCACGTACTCCGAACTGCGCGCCCAGCTCGCCACGCTCAGCACCGAGGCGTTCCGCCCCGAGCTCGCCGAGATCGACCGGCTGTCCACCGCCGAGATCGCCGCGCTCATGAACCAGGAGGACCAGACCGTCCCCGCCGCCGTGGCCCGGCAGCTCCCGGCGATCGCCGCCGCCATCGACGCCACGGCCGAGCGGATGGCCCGCGGCGGACGGCTCGTCTACATGGGCGCCGGCACCGCCGGCCGGCTCGGCGTCCTCGACGCCAGCGAATGCCCGCCCACCTTCAACACCGACCCCTCCGAGGTCATCGGCCTCATCGCGGGCGGCCCCGACGCCATGGTCAAGGCCGCCGAGGGCGCCGAGGACTCCAAGGAGCTCGCCGTCGCGGACCTCACGGCGCTCGGCCTCACCGCCGACGACACGGTCGTCGGCGTCTCCGCCTCCGGCCGCACCCCGTACGCCGTCGGCGCCGTCGAACACGCCCGCGCCCTCGGCGCGCTCACCATCGGCCTGTCCTGCAACGCGGACAGCGCGCTCGGCGCCGCCGCCGAACACGGCATCGAGGTCGTCACCGGGCCCGAACTGCTCACCGGCTCCACCCGGTTGAAGGCCGGCACGGCCCAGAAGCTCGTCCTCAACATGATCTCGACGATCACCATGATCCGGCTCGGCAAGACCTACGGAAACCTGATGGTCGACGTCCGCGCCTCCAACGACAAGCTCCAGGCCCGGTCCCGCCGGATCGTCGCCCTCGCCACCGGCGCCACGGACGAGCAGATCGAGACCGCGTTGCGCTCCGCCGACGGAGAGGTGAAGACCGCCATCCTGATGATCCTGGCCGACGTCGACGCCAAGACCGCCGAGCGCCGGCTGCAGGACACCCGGGGCCACCTGCGCGCCGCGCTGCACGCGACGACGGGCTGAGGCCCGTCTCGTACCCCTCACAGCAAGGCACCACCGCACCATGAGCCCAGACGACCAGAGCAGCCCGCACGACAAGAGCAGCCCGCACGACCATCGCGCCACCGCCGCCGCGATCCTCCCCCTGGTCGGCGGCGCCGGGAACATCAGCTCCGTGGCCCACTGCATGACCCGCCTGCGCCTCGGCCTGCGGGACCGCTCGCTCGTCCGGGACGAGGACCTCAGGGCGCTGCCGTCCGTGCTGGGCGTGGTGGAGGACGACACGTACCAGATCGTCCTGGGGCCGGGCACGGTCGCGCGCGTGACGCCGGAGTTCGAGGCCCTGCTGGCCGACGCCCCGAAACGCACCGCCGACGACCTCGCGGCGGCGGGCGCCGCGATCAGGGCCGCGCGGAAGGCGCGGAACGCGACCCCGTTCAAGCTGTTCCTGCGCAGGATCGCGAACATCTTCGTCCCGCTGATCCCCGCGCTCATCGGCTGCGGCATCATCGCCGGCCTGAACGGCCTGCTGATCAACCTCCACTGGCTGCCCGCCGTCACCCCGGCGCTCGCCGCCGTCGCGAGCGGTTTCATGGCGCTGATCGCGGTCTTCGTCGGCTACAACACGGCCAAGGAGTTCGGCGGCACGCCCGTCCTCGGCGGCGCCGTCGCCTCCATCATCGTGTTCGCGGGCGTCCAGAAGGTCGAGGTCTTCGGCCAGGCCCTCTCCCCCGGCCAGGGCGGCGTCCTCGGCGCGCTCGGTGCGGCGGTCCTCGCCGTGTACGTGGAGAAGTGGTGCCGCCGCCGGGTGCCGGAGTCCCTGGACGTCCTGGTCACCCCCACCCTCACCGTGCTCGTCTCCGGCCTGGTCACCGTCTTCGGCCTGATGTTCGTGGCCGGCGAGGTCTCGCGGGCCATCGGCGACTTCGCCGACTGGCTCCTCGCTCACGCGGGCGCCGGCGCCGGCTTCGTCCTCGGCGGGCTGTTCCTGCCGCTGGTGATGCTCGGCCTCCACCAGGCCCTCATCCCCATCCACACCACCCTCATCGAGCAGCAGGGCTCCACGGTCCTCCTGCCGATCCTGGCGATGGCGGGCGCGGGCCAGGTCGGAGCGGCCATGGCCGTGTACGTGAAGCTGCCCCGCAACGGCTCCCTCCGCCGCACCATCCGGTCCGCCCTCCCGGCCGGTCTCCTCGGCGTCGGCGAGCCCCTCATCTACGGCGTCTCCCTGCCCCTCGGCCGCCCCTTCGTCACCGCCTGCGTCGGCGGCGCCTTCGGCGGCGGCTTCGTCGGCCTCTTCAACATGCTGGGCGACAAGGTCGGCTCCACCGCCATCGGCCCCTCCGGCTGGGCCCTCTTCCCGCTCCTCGACGGCAACCGGGGCCTGGGCGAGACCCTCGCGGTCTACGCGGGCGGGCTGCTCGTCGGCTACGCGGCCGGCTTCCTGGCCACGTACTTCTTCGGCTTCAGCCGGGCGATGATCGAGGAGTTCGACGTGACGACACCGACCGACCCGGCCGCACCCGCCACCCCCGAGCCGGAGGCGGGACCGGAACCGGGGCCCGCTCCGGCGAAGGTCTGAAGCCGGCGACGGCCTGAGCCTTCGACGGTCTGAGCCGACGAGGGTCTGAGGCCGAGGACGGTCCGAGCAGGGTCGGGGTGCCGCGCGGGGCCGCGCCCCGTCCCGACTTGTCCCGACCCGTCCACCGCCCCGCCCGTATCAGCAGGTCACGTCCGTCGCCGGGCGCTCCCCCGTCAGCAGGAAGCGGGTGACCGTCCGGTCGCCGCAGGCGTTGCCGTTGCTCAGGTACATGCCGTGGCCGCCGCGGTCGACGGTGACCAGGCGGGCGCGGGCGCCGAGGGCCGCGCGCATCTTCAGGCCGTTGACGTGCGGGGTGTTGGGGTCGCGCAGGCCCTGGATCATGAGGATGTTGGAGGGGCCCTCGTCGGTGACGCGGACCGGCTTCGCGACCGGGCCGCCCTTCCAGAAGGAGCAGGGCGTGATGTTCGCCGGCATGCCCGCCGTCAGGGGGTGCGCGGCGCGGTCGGCGGTGACCGCCCGCTCGTGGTCGCGGACGGAGCCGCGCCACCTCACGTCGTTGCAGACGACGCCGACGACGGCCGTCGCGTCGGGTCCGGGCATCGGACCGGCCAGCTCCGGCGGCAGGGCGGGCGTCGCGGTGGGCGTGCCGGCCTCCCGTACCAGGCGGGCGAAGCCCTCGAAGGCGGCGTCGGAGGCGAGGGCGTTCTGCAGGGCCTGGCGCAGGAGGTTGCCGGTGAGCGGCACGCCCGGCGTGGTCGTGGGCCGGGGCGACCGGTCCAGGCGGGCGGCCAGGCCGAGGATCAGCGGGCGGACGTCCTCGGGGCGTTCGGCGAGCCGCAGCCCGGCCTCCGCCCGGTCGGGGTGCGCCGCCCAGGCCGCGAAGTCGGGGAAGCGGTCGTCCACGCCGCGCGCCATCCCGCGCAGCCAGCCCTGGGCGACGGTCCTCGGATCCGGGTCGGCGCTGCTGTCGAGGACGAGGCGGTCGGTGCGGTGGGGGAACTTCTGGGCGTACTGCGCGGTGACGTACGTCCCGTAGGAGTTGCCCCACACGGAGATCCTCGTCTCGCCGAGTACCGCCCGCAGCCGGTCCATGTCCCGGACCTCGTTCGCGGTGGTGAGGCCGCGCAGCTCGGCGCCGCCGTTACGGGCGCACGCCTCGGCGACCCGCCGGGAACGCTCGACGTTCTCGCCGATCGAGCCGTCGGCGGCCGGCCAGGCGCGCAGGGTCACCAGGTGGCGGTCCTCGTCCGCGATCCCGCAGTCCGCCTTCACGCTGCCGCCGACCCCGCGCGGGTCGAAGGCCACCAGGTCGTACGCGCCGCCCAGCTCCCGCACCAGTGCCGCGCCCTTCCCGCTCAGCCGCTGCACACCGGAGCCGCCGGGCCCGCCCGGTACGACGAGGAGGGTGCCGCGCCGGGCGGCCGGGTCGGTGCTGCGGATCCGGGACACGGCCAGCTCGACCTGCCGGCCGCCGGGGTCGGCGTGGTCCAGCGGGACGCTCAGCTTCGCGCACTCCTGGCCGAGGCCGGCGGGGCCGCAGGCGGTCCAGGTGAGCCCGGGGAGCCCGGGGAGCGGGGCGGGGGCGGCGGCGGCCGGGCCGGCGGTGAGTCCGGCCGCCACGGCGGCGGAAGAGAGGCCGATCAAAAGGGTGTTGCGGAGCGAGGAGGTCATGGGGAAACCTTCGTCGGTCGCGCGCACCCGCCCCATCCCGGAGGCATGCCGATCCGAGGTGGGGCCAACCCCAGCCCGGCACAAGGGAGATCACCACCGTATGACCAGGGACACGACCCGCCACGCCCCCGCCACCGCCTCTTCCGCAGCACCCACACCCGGCACCGCCGCCCCCACCGCTTCCGCATCCGGCACCTGGACGCTGGGCGACCTGACCGTGCACCGCGTCGGCTTCGGCGCCATGCGTCTGCCCCAGACCGGGGAGGCGCTGATCGCGAACGCCGTACCGAGGGACCGGGACCAGGCCATCGCGGTCCTCCGCAGGGCCGTCGAGCTCGGCGTCAATCACATAGACACCGCCGCTTTCTACTTCTCCCCGCTCCGCTCCGCCAACGAGCTCATCAACAGCGCCCTCGCCCCCTCCGGCCGCTACCCCGACGACCTCGTCATCACCACCAAGGTCGGCCCGGCGCGCGACGCGGCCGGCGCCTGGGCCACCCACGCCCGGACGCCCGAGGCACTGCGCGCCCAGGTCGAGGAGAACCTGCGCCAACTGGGCCGCGACCACCTCGACGTCGTCAACCTCCGGGTCGTCGGCACCGATTCGATAGCCGAACGCTTCGGCGCCCTCGCCGCACTCCGCGAGGCCGGCCTCATCCGGCACCTCGGCCTGTCCAACGTCACCCCCGAGCATCTGGAGGAGGCCCGGCGGATCGCGCCGGTGGTGTGCGTGCAGAACATGTACGGGATCGGGGTGCGCCCCGAGTACGCGGAGTTCGTCCGCCGCTGCGGCGAGCTGGGCATCGCGTTCGTACCGTTCTACGCGATCGCGGCGGCCGGCCAGGACAGCGGAGCGACCGCCGCCGAGCCCGCGGAACTGCTCGCCGTGGCCCGCGCCCACGACGCGAGCCCGGCCCAGGTCCGCATCGCCTGGACCCTGCACCAGGGCCCCCACCTGCTGGCCATCCCCGGCACCGGCGACCTCGCCCACCTGGAGGCGAACGTCGCGGCGGGCGCGCTGAAGCTCAGCGCGGAGGAGCTCACCCTGCTGGACGCGGTGCACCACAGGCCCGCCGCGGGATAGGGGCACCCAGGCGCCACCCCGGGGTGGTGTCCCTAGACTCCGCCCATGACGACCCCGAACCCCACTCCCGCCCCCGCTCCCCACCCCTCCGTGGCCGCCGATCTGGCTCCGACCGGGACCCTCCGCGCGTCGATCAACCTCGGCAACCCGGTCCTGGCCCAGGGCACCCCGGACGCGCCCGCCGGCGTCACGGTGGACCTCGCCCGCGAGATCGGCGCCCGGCTCGGCGTGCCCGTGGAGCTGCTGTGCTTCGGTGCGGCACGCGCGTCGTACGAGGCGATGGCGACCGGCCGGGCCGACCTCTGCTTCCTGGCGGTCGACCCGGCGCGGGAGGCGGAGGTCGCGTTCACGGCACCGTACGCGGTCATCGAGGGCGTGTACGTCGTGCCGCGCGACTCCGCCCTGAAGACCCCGGCGGACGTGGACGCCCCGGGCGTCCGCGTCGGCGTGAAGGCGGGCTCCGCGTACGACCTCCACCTCACCCGCACGCTGCGGCACGCGACACCGGTGCGGGGCGCGGAGGGCGTCGACACCTTCGTCGAGCAGGGCCTGGAGGCGGGCGCGGGAATCCGCCAGCCGATGACGGCGTACGCGGCGGCACACCCGGACGTGCGGCTGATCGAGGACCGGTTCATGGAGATCCGGCAGGCGGTCGGCACGACGGTGGGCCGGTCGGCCGAGACGATCGCCTTCCTGCGCGCCACGGTGGAGGAGCTGAAGGCGAACGGTTTCGTCGCCGCCTCACTGGCCCGCTCGGGCCAGGACCCGGACCTGCTGGCCCCGCCCGCTCACTGAGCGGCGCGCAGCGGGCAGCCGGTGTCGACGCGGGCCGCCAACTCTTCTCGTAGGGCGGCGAGTTCGGCCATGCGGGCGTCGACCGCCCGGAGCTTCTCCTCGAACAGCGCGGAGAGCGCCGCCGCGCTGTCCGGCGCCTCGCGCAGCTCCTCGCCGACGCGGCGGATCTCGGCGAGGGTGAAGCCGAGGGCCTGGGCGGTGCGCACGTACTGCAGCCAGGGCACGGTCTCGGGCGGGAAGTCCCGGTAGCCGTTGGCCCGTCGCTCGCCGGCGATCAGGCCGAGCCGCTCGTAGAAGCGGAGGGTGTCACGGCCCATGCCGGTGGCGGCGGCGAGTTCACCGATGAGCATGCGTCCCCCTCGGGAGAAAATCCGGCCCGCCCCCGGGCCCGGTCCCGACCCCCGGGCCCCGGGCGCGGCCGCGGCCTTCGGGCTTGACCTTGGAGCGTAGTCCACTGTTTAGCGTCGGCGGCATGGTGACTTCCTCTCCTTCGTACGTGCGCCTGGTGCGCGCGAGCGCCTGGTACGACCTCGTCGTCACGGCCGGCTTCATGACCCCGTGGACGTATCCGCTGCTGGCCGACGCCCTGTCGCTGGGCGGCGGCCCCACCGGCCCGATGACGGTCCTGTACGCGAACCTGATGGGCTCCGTCGTGATGGTCTGGGCCCTTCTGCGTGCCGTCCGGCCCCTCCCGCTGTACGGCCTCTTCGACGGCGTCGCCCGCGCGCTGTTCGCGAGCTGGCAGGCGTACGCGCTGGCGCACGGCGGGCCCCGGGTCCTCTGGGCCTTCCTCGCCGTCGAGGCGGTGCTCGGCGTGGTCCAACTCGCCCCGTGGCTGCGGCGGAAGGCCCTGCGCAACCTGTCGGGAAACCCTCTCAGGACCCGCCCGGAAACGCCCTGAGAAGGCCCCCGGGCCGCCTCTGGGCGCCCTCGCCCGGGGGCGCGGAGGGAGGGGGCCCGGCCGCTCGCGTTCGCCCGCCACAAGCCCCTCCAGCACCTCGCCACACACCCTCTGACCTGGGCTTTTACCGCTCCCTCCCGTAGCGTTTCCTCGACACGGAAGGGGATCCGCATGGACCGTACGACCCGCACCACCGAGGACGTCCTCCAGCTCCTGGACGGCCTGTTCGCACAGGACACCGACAAGTGGGCCGGCTTCTACGACGACCGCTCCCGGCCCGTGCCCTTCTTCGTCCCGAAGCCCGACGAGAACCTCGTCGCCCACCTCGACCAGGGCCTGATCCCCACCGCCGGCCGCGCCCTCGACCTCGGCTGCGGCCCCGGCCGCAACGCCCTCCACCTCGCCGCGCGCGGCTTCGAGGTCGACGCGGTGGACCTGTCCTCGGGCGCCCTGGCCTGGGCGCGGG
Source organism: Streptomyces sp. NPDC006339 (assembly GCF_040612775.1). NCBI lineage: Bacteria > Bacillati > Actinomycetota > Actinomycetes > Kitasatosporales > Streptomycetaceae > Streptomyces > Streptomyces sp. NPDC006339. The sequence continues at coordinate 55,928 of NZ_JBEXQW010000038.1, read as the reverse complement.
AGCGGGCGGAGGAAGCGGGCCTGGACATCCGCTTCCTGCACGGCGACGTGTTCGCCCTCGACCGGGAGGGTCGGCTCGACGGCGGCCCGTACGACCTGATCTACGACTCCGGCTGCTTCCACCACCTCCCGCCCCACCGCCGCGCCACCTACCTCGCCCTCCTCACCCACCACCTCGCCCCCGGCGGCCACTTCGCCCTCACCTGCTTCGCCGCCGGCCCCGACGGCATGGGCTCCGAACTCCCCGACGCGGCCTTCTACCGCGACGCCACCCTCCACGGCGGCCTCGCCTACACCGCGGACGCGCTCCGCGCCGTCTTCGCCGACCTGACGGAGTCGGACCTCCGCCGCATGCACGACGAACCGTCCGACTCGCCCCACTTCGGCGAACCGTTCCTCTGGACGGCCCTGTTCCGACGGCCCTGAAAACTTCGGGGACGCCGGCCTAGGAACGTACGCCCCGCGTCCCCGCCGGAATTCGCTTGCCGCCCGCCCGGGTCCGGCGGCTACCCTCCTGTCCATGAGCCACGGCAAGACCCACTACGTGTGCCTGCCGTGCCGGGCCTCGTACAAGCAGTCCTACGGGCGCGAGCGCGAGCGGCGCTGTCCGCGCTGTGCGCGGGCGATGATCCACGCCGGGTCGGCGTTCGCGGCGCCGAAGCGCCGTGACACGGATGCCTGGCGGGCCCTGTCCGTCGTCCTGAACGCGGGCATCGGCTTCCACAAGAGCTGCTGCGGCGGGCCCGGCTGGCGCCCCCGCACCCTGCGCGAGGTCAAGGCCCGCACCGCCTACGCCCGCCGTACCGGCGAGCCCGTCGCCCGGGCGCTGCTCCGCTACGAGGTCTGACCGGGGCCGCACGCCGCCGTCACATGCCGCGCAGGTGCTCCTCCAGCCGGTCGTACTGCTCGCGGACGCCCGCCTCCATGCCCGCCGCCAGGGCCTGGTCGCGGATCTCCGTCGAGGGCCAGAAGGACGTGCTGGTCAGGGCGGTGCCGCCGTCGGGGGTCGCGTCGAAGGAGAGGACCACGCGGACCGGTCCGGCGTCCGGCATCTGCTCGAAGACCTCGGTGTAGACGAGGCGTTCGCCCGGGACGATCTCCTCGTACGTGCCGGAGAAGACGATCTCCTGGCCGTCCGGGGTCCGCTGGCCCCAGCGCCATGTGCCGCCCGGCCGCAGGTCGATCTCGCAGACGGACATGGTCAGCGCCGCCAGGCCGTACCACGCGCGGACGTGCTCGGGGCGCGTCCACGCCTCCCACACCCGGGCGACGGGCGCGTCGAAGGTGCGGGTGATGACGAGCTCGCGGTCCGCCGGTGTGGTCAGCAGCGTGATCATGGCGTTCTCCCGCCGATCAGGTCCCGGACCTCCCTGCCCTTCCAGGATCGCCCCGTCCCGCGGCCCGGTCCACACGACGGAAGGGCGGCACCCCGGTGGGGTGCCGCCCTTCGGCGTTCAGCGATGAACCGCCGATCCTCTACGAGCGCGAGGATCAGAAGTCCATGTCACCGCCCGGCATGCCGCCGCCGGCCGGCGCGGCGGCCTTCTCCGGCTTGTCGGCGATGACGGCCTCGGTGGTGAGGAACAGGGCCGCGATGGAGGACGCGTTCTGCAGGGCGGAACGGGTCACCTTCGCCGGGTCGATGATGCCCTCGGCGATCATGTCGACGTACTCACCGGTCGCGGCGTTCAGGCCGTGGCCGACGGGCAGGTTGCGTACCTTCTCGACGATGACGCCACCCTCGAGACCACCGTTGACGGCGATCTGCTTGAGCGGGGCCTCCAGGGCCAGCTTGACGATGTTGGCACCGGTGGCCTCGTCGCCCTCGAGGTCGAGCTTCTCGAAGACGGAGGAAGCCTGCAGCAGGGCCACGCCACCACCGGCGACGATGCCCTCCTCGACGGCCGCCTTCGCGTTGCGGACGGCGTCCTCGATGCGGTGCTTGCGCTCCTTGAGCTCGACCTCGGTCGCGGCACCGGCCTTGATGACGGCGACGCCACCGGCGAGCTTGGCCAGGCGCTCCTGGAGCTTCTCGCGGTCGTAGTCCGAGTCGCTGTTCTCGATCTCGGCGCGGATCTGGTTCACGCGACCGGCGACCTGCTCGCTGTCACCGGCACCGTCGACGATGGTGGTCTCGTCCTTGGTGATGACGACCTTGCGGGCGCGGCCCAGCAGGTCGAGGCCCGCGTTCTCCAGCTTGAGGCCGACCTCCTCGGAGATGACCGTGCCGCCGGTGAGGATGGCGATGTCGTTCAGCATGGCCTTGCGACGGTCGCCGAAGCCCGGGGCCTTGACGGCGACGGACTTGAAGGTGCCACGGATCTTGTTGACGACCAGGGTCGACAGGGCCTCGCCCTCGACGTCCTCGGCGATGATCAGCAGCGGCTTGCCCGACTGCATGACCTTCTCGAGGAGCGGGAGCAGGTCCTTGACCGCGGAGACCTTGGAGTTGACGATCAGGATGTACGGGTCGTCCAGGGACGCCTCCATACGCTCCATGTCGGTGGCGAAGTACGCCGAGATGTAGCCCTTGTCGAAGCGCATACCCTCGGTGAGCTCCAGCTCCAGACCGAAGGTCTGGGACTCCTCGACGGTGATGACGCCTTCCTTGCCGACCTTGTCCATGGCCTCGGCGATGAGCTCGCCGATCTGGGTGTCGGCGGCGGAGATGGAGGCCGTGGAGGCGATCTGCTCCTTGGTCTCGACGTCCTTCGCCTGCTCGAGCAGGGCGCCGGAGACGGCCTCGACGGCCTTCTCGATGCCGCGCTTCAGAGCCATCGGGTTGGCGCCGGCGGCGACGTTGCGCAGGCCCTCGCGGACCAGCGCCTGGGCGAGAACGGTCGCGGTGGTCGTACCGTCGCCGGCGACGTCGTCCGTCTTCTTGGCGACTTCCTTGACCAGCTCGGCGCCGATCTTCTCGTACGGGTCCTCGAGCTCGATCTCCTTGGCGATGGAGACACCATCGTTGGTGATCGTGGGGGCGCCCCACTTCTTCTCGAGGACGACGTTGCGGCCCTTGGGACCGAGGGTGACCTTGACGGCGTCAGCGAGCTGGTTCATGCCGCGCTCGAGACCGCGCCGGGCCTCCTCGTCGAACGCGATGATCTTGGCCATGTGAAGTGGTCCTCCCGGACATGGGGTGGATAACGCTCCTGGACCGCGCCGACGCCCGCGACGGACGGCCCGCGAGCCTCGTGGTTCCTTGCCCCACGCTGCCTGCGACCTCGTCTGCCCGATCCTCGTAAGCACTCTCACCTTCAGAGTGCTAACGCCAATGATTAGCACTCGCCCTAGGAGAGTGCAAGCGACTCCCGCAGATCGAGAGCCGCGGAGCCACGTCGCGGGCGGTCGCACGGCCACCCCCGGCGGCCCGGTCCGCGCACGCGCGAGGGGCCCGCATCCCGGTCAGGATGCGGGCCCCTCGACGGAAGTGCGTCGGTGGCCGATCGCGCCGCGCTCAGACGGCGAGCTTGACCATGTCCGCCTGCGGACCCTTCTGGCCCTGCGAGATCTCGAACTCGACCCGCTGACCCTCTTCAAGGGTGCGGTAGCCGTCCATCTGGATCGCGCTGTAGTGGACGAAAACATCCGCACCACCGTCGACCGCGATGAAGCCGTAGCCCTTCTCCGCGTTGAACCACTTGACGGTGCCCTGAGCCATGCCTAACTCCCCTATTACTGGCCCTTGCGCGGGACCGCACTTCGCGGACCCGGGTCAGACCCTGCGCCGGAACGCGTCGACCGCGGCTGAATGTATCTGCCCAACTGCCCTCTGCAACAGGGCAATCGGACGAGAATTCTGGGCACGCCGGAAAGGGGAATCAGGGAGAATCCCTGGAATTACGGGGCAAGTCGGGCCCGGCAAAGCGCGCAGAAGGTACACAAGGCACGGGCACTTTGGCTGCATCTTGTCGAGCGGCGACGCATTCTCATATGCGCCTGGCATGAGCAGCGGAGGGGACTTCCCCAACTCTACCGCGCTCAACCATGCAGAATTGCCCCTTCCGCTTCTGGCAGCGGAAGGGGCAATTCTGTAAAGCGGAAGATCTCCGGGCCGAGCCCCGACGGGGGCCGGGCTCAGCAGCCGCCGGCGACCGCCGGAATGATCGAGACGCCCGCGCCGTCCGGCGTCGCGGTCTCCAGGCCCTGCTCGAAGCGCACGTCGTCGTCGTTGACGTACACGTTGACGAAGCGGCGCAGCTTGCCCTGGTCGTCCAGGACGCGGGCGGCGATGCCGGTGTGGTTCTTCTCCAGGTCGGCGATGACCTCGGCGAGGGTGGCGCCCTCGGCGGGCACCTCGGCCCGGCCGCCCGTGTAGGTGCGGAGGATGGTGGGGATGCGGACGTTCACGGCCATGTCTACGTAACCTTTCGGCGCGCTGGGGGCGGGTCTCAGTGGGCCAGGCCGGCGTCGCGGAACGCGTCGAGGCTCGGGCGGATGGTGGCGGTCGCCTGAGAGGTGTCGGCAACGGCGTCGAGGGTCTTGAGCCCGTCACCGGTGTTGAGGACCACGGTGGTGAGCGAGGGGTCGAGGAGACCGGCCTCGACGAGCTTCCTCGTCACGCCGACGGTCACACCGCCCGCGGTCTCGGCGAAGATGCCCTCGGTGCGGGCCAGGATCTTGATCGCGTCGACGACCTGCTCGTCGTTCACGTCCTCCACGGCGCCGCCGGTGCGGCGGGCGATGTCGAGGACGTACGGGCCGTCGGCCGGGTTGCCGATCGCCAGCGACTTGGCGATGGTGTTCGGCTTCTGCGGGCGGACCACGTCGTGACCGGCCTTGAAGGCGGCGGAGACCGGGGAGCAGCCCTCGGCCTGGGCGCCGAAGATCTTGTACGGCTTGTCCTCGACCAGGCCGAGCTTGATGAGCTCCTGGAGGCCCTTGTCGATCTTGGTGAGCTGCGAGCCGGAGGCGATCGGGATGACCAACTGGTCCGGAACGACCCAGCCGAGCTGCTCGCAGATCTCGTACGCGAGCGTCTTGGAGCCCTCGCCGTAGTACGGGCGCAGGTTGACGTTCACGAAGCCCCAGCCCTCGCCGAGCGGGTCGCCGATGAGCTCCGAGCAGAAGCGGTTGACGTCGTCGTAGTTGCCCTCGATGGCGACCAGGTCGCCGCCGTAGACACCGGCCATGACGACCTTGCCCTGCTCCAGGTCGTGCGGGATGAACACGCAGGAGCGGAAGCCGGCCCGGGCGGCGGCGGCGCCGACGGCGCCGGCCAGGTTGCCGGTGGAGGAGCAGGAGAGGGTGGTGAAGCCGAAGGCGCGGGCGGCCTCCAGGGCCTGGGCGACGACCCGGTCCTTGAAGGAGTGGGTCGGGTTGCCGGAGTCGTCCTTGACGAACAGCTTCCCGGGCTCGACGCCGATCTCGCGGGCCAGGTTGTCGGCCTGGACGAGCTTGGTCCAGCCGGGGTTCAGGTTGGGCTTCTCGGCGACGTCGGCGGGGACGGGGAGGAGCGGGGCGTAGCGCCAGATGTTGGCGGGGCCGGCCTCGATGCGCTTGCGCAGGGCCTCGGGCTCACCGGTCGGCAGGTCGTAGGCGACTTCGAGCGGGCCGAAACAGAGCTCGCAGGCGAAGATCGGACCGAGCGCGAAGGTTTCGCCGCATTCGCGGCAGGAGAGCCCGGACGCGGGACCGAGGTCGACCGGGGTCCGGGGGGTGGCGGTGGTGGCAACCGTCTGTACAGCCATGGAGGCGAGGCCCTTTCTCCTCATCTTCCTCATGACGCATTTCGCCATGAGACGGATTTGGCACCTTCCCTAGCCGGGAGCCTCGCTGGAGGACGAGTAACCGACTGGAGGGTTGCCGGGGCTTCAACGGGCCGTTTCCCTCTGCCCCTCTGGATGAGCGGTATTCGATTGTGGAACGCGGTCGGCACCCCGACATGCATCGGGCATCCGCGTTGTTCAAGACTGTAACCGAAGCCTTCCGAGGTGGAGACGGTCGTCCGATCCGCGAGATGGAGATCACGTTGCTGGAAGAAGTGGAGCGCTGGCTGGCCCGGCGGTCCTGGTCGGTGGCCGACCGTCCGCTGGAGCGGATCCTCGCCGCCAAGCGGGGCACGAAGGTCAGCGTGGTGCTGCCGGCGCTGAACGAGGAGGCGACGGTCGGCGCGATCGTCTCCGTGATCCGCCGCGAGCTGATGACGGACGCGGTGCCGCTGGTGGACGAGCTGGTGGTGATCGACTCGGGCTCCACGGACCGTACGGCGGAGGTGGCCGCGGCGGCGGGGGCGCGGGTGGTGGCGCGGGACGCGATCCTGCCGCGGATACCGGCGGTGCCGGGCAAGGGCGAGGTGCTGTGGCGGTCGCTGATGGCGACGAGCGGGGACGTGGTCTGCTTCGTCGACGCCGATCTGCGGGACTTCTCGGCGGATTTCGTCTTGGGGATCGTCGGTCCGCTGCTGACCGACCCGGACGTGGACTTCGTGAAGGCGATGTACGACCGTCCGCTCGGCGACGCCCCCGGTCAGGGCGGCCGGGTGACGGAGCTGGTGGCCCGGCCGCTGCTGAATCTGCACTGGCCGCAACTGGCCGGTTTCGTCCAGCCGCTCGGCGGCGAGTACGCGGCGCGCCGCTCGCTCCTGGAGCGGCTGCCGTTCCCGGTCGGTTACGGGGTGGAGCTGGGCCTGCTGGTGGACGCGCTGCACACGGTGGGTCTGGACGCGCTCGCGCAGGTGGACGTGGGGGTGCGCAAGCACCGGCACCAGGACGGGCAGGCGCTGGGCCGGATGGCGGCGGCGATCTACCGGACGGCGCAGTTGCGGCTCTCGCGGGGCCATCTGGTGCGGCCGCGGCTGACCCAGTTCGAGCGGAGCGGGGAGGGCGGCTTCGCGCCGCGCACGTACGCGGTGGACACGGAGGAGCGGCCGCCGATGGCGGAGATCGCGGAGTACGCGCGCCGACGCGTGGCGTAACACCGGATGATGATCCTTTCTGCCTAGATTTCCGTTTCATGCGGTGGAGACACGGAATCGGAACGGGCATGCTGCTGTCGGTCCTGGGCCTCGGCGCCGGGGCGCTCCTCGTGACCGGGGCGGCCCCGGCCGCGGCGGACGCCGCCTTCGCCGCCGTGGCCCCGGCCGCGGCCCGGGAGCCGGAGAAGCAGCCGGAGTCGGGCCGCACGGCCGAGGAGCGGCTCTGGCTGCTCGGCGGCCTCGGTCTGGCGCTGGGGGCGACGGGTGTGGTGGCCGGCGCCGCCGTACGGAGTCACCGGGAGCCCACGGGCCACCGCGAGCCTGGCTCGAATCCGTACGTTTGAGCGTTTACCGGACGGGCTAGGTTCGCCATATGGCTTCAGTCCTCGTTGCATCGAACCGCGGCCCCCTCTCGTACACCCTGCGGGACGACGGAGCGCTGGACACCCGGCGGGGCGGCGGCGGGCTCGTGTCGGGCCTGAGCGCCGTCTTCTCGGAGGACGCGGCGGGAGACGGGCTGTGGGTGTGCGCGGCCCTCGGCGAGGGCGACCGCGAGGCCGTGCGGCGCGGGGTGTCCGAGCCGGGCGTGCGGATGCTCGACATCGACCCGGACGTCTACGCCGACGCGTACAACGGCATCGCGAACTCGGTGCTGTGGTTCCTCCACCACCATCTCTACGACATCCCGCGCGAGCCCGTCTTCGACGCGGCCTTCCGGCGCCGCTGGGACTCCTACCGGGCCTACAACCGCGCCTTCGCCGAGGCGCTGGCCGAGGCCGCCGACGAGGGCGCCGCGGTGCTGGTGCAGGACTACCACCTGGCGCTCGTCCCGGGGCAGCTCCGCGCGCTGCGGCCCGACCTGCGGATCGCGCACTTCACCCACACGCCGTGGGCCTCGCCCGCCTATCTGGCGATGCTGCCGGACGACATCCACCAGGAGCTGGTGGAGGGCATGCTGGGCGCGGACGAGATCGGCTTCCACACCGGGGCCTGGGCGGACGCCTTCCGCGCCGACCCTCCCGTCGCCCGCGCGGCCGGCGGCTCCCGGGTGGCGGTCCATCCGCTCGGCGTCGACGGCGACGAGCTGCGGGCCCTGGCCCACCGCCCCGAGGTCGAGGAGCGGCTCGCGGCCCTGCGCGCCGAGGTGGGCGACCGGAAGACGATCGTCCGGGTGGACCGCACGGAGCTGTCCAAGAACATCCTGCGCGGCCTGCTGGCCTACCGGGAGCTGCTCACGGAACACCCCGAGTGGCGCGGCCGCGTCGTCCACCTCGCCTCCGCCTACCCCTCCCGCCAGGACCTGGAGAGCTACCGCTCCTACACGGCCGCGGTGAGCGCGCTCGCGGAGCGGATCAACGAGGAGTTCGGCACCGCGGACTGGCAGCCCGTCCTGGTCTCCGTCCAGGACGACTTCGCCCGCTCCCTCGCCGCGTACCGGATGGCCGACGTGGCCCTCGTCAACCCGGTGCGGGACGGCATGAACCTGGTCGCCAAGGAGATCCCGGTGGTGTCCGACGAGGGCTGCGCGCTGGTGCTGTCCCGGGAGGCGGGCGCGTACGAGGAGCTGCGCGCCGACGCGCTGACGGTGAACCCCTTCGACGTGACCGAGACCGCCGAGGCCCTCCACGAGGCCCTGTCGATGCCCGCCCCGGACCGCGCCGACCGCACCAAGCGCCTCGCGGCGGCGGCCACCGCCCTGCCGCCCCGCCGCTGGTTCCTGGACCAGTTGGAGGCCCTGGGCGGAGCGCCTTCCCAGGGCGGGGCGTCCTAGGAGGCGCCGCCTTGGGCGGCGCCGTCCCGGTCGTCCCGTTCCTTCCGCTCGCGGCCCCAGGCGGCGAGCGGTTCGAGGGCGTCGTTGAGCCGGATGCCGTCCTTGGTGAGGGCGTACTCGACGCGGGGCGGGACCTCGTCGTAGGAGACGCGGTCCACGATGCCGTCCGCCTCCATCTCGCGCAGGTGGGAGGCGAGCACCTTCTCGGTGATCCCCGGCACCATGCGGCGCAGTTCGCCGAAGCGGCGGTTCGGGTGCTCGTGGAGCGCCCACAGGATGAGCACCTTCCACTTGCCCCCGATGATGTCCATCGCGGTGTCGATGCCGCAGATGTGGTCCCCGTCGTCGGCCCCCGGCCGGTTCAGCGTCGCCATGCCCCACCCTCCTGACCTGCTCGCTCACTCCAGGGTAACCACCCACTTCGAAGTGCGTACTTGAGCGCTCAACCGCCCGGGGCGCAGCCTGGGCACATGAACGAGACGACCTCGCAGAAGACCCCCGTCACCCTCCTCGGCCTCGGCGCGATGGGCACCGCCCTGGCCCGCACCTGGCTCGCCGAGGGGCACCCGCTCACCGTCTGGAACCGCACCCCCGCCCGTGCCGCCGCGCTCGTCGACGAGGGCGCGAAGGCCGCCGCCGACGTCGCCGAGGCGGTCGCCGCGAGCACCCTCGTCGTGGTCTGCCTCCTCGACGACGCCTCGGTCGGCGAGGCCCTCGCCGACGCCGACCTGACCGGCAAGGACCTGGTCAACCTCACCACCACCACGCCCGCCCAGGCCCGGGCCCGCGCCGCCCGGGCCCGTGAGCGGGGCGCCCGCTACCTGGACGGCGGGATCATGGCCGTCCCGCCGATGATCGGCGTCCCCGAGGCCGGCGGCTATGTCTTCTACAGCGGATCGCGGGAGCTGTTCGAGCGTCACGAGGCGACCCTCGCGGTGCCGGCCGGCGCCGTGCACGTCGGCGAGGACGCGGGCTTCGCGGCGCTGCACGACGTGGCCCTGCTCAGCGCCATGTACGGGATGTTCGCCGGGGTCGCGCACGCCTTCGCCCTGATCCGCAAGGAGGACATCGACCCGGTCGCCTTCGCCCCGCTGCTCTCCGGCTGGATCTCCGCCATGGCCGGCCCGGCCGTGCAGCAGACCGCCCGGCAGTTGAAGAGCGGCGACTACACGACGGACGTGGTGTCCAACCTGGCGATGCAGGTGGCGGGCACGCCGACCTTCCTGGCCACGGCCGAGCAGCAGGGCGTGAGCCCGGAGCTGATCAACCCCTACTTCGAGCTGATGCGCCGCCGGCTCGCGGAGGGCAGCGGCGAGGAGGACCTGACGGGCGTGGTGGACCTGCTGCTCCGCTGAGCCTGTGAGGCGGGTGCGGTCCGTAAATCGGTTCCGTAAATCGGTTCCGTTAATCGGAGACGACCCCTCCTCGCGAGGGGTCCTTCCGTGCCAGACTCTGCCGCGATCGTTCCCCCAGGCGATCCGTTTACCCCCGAAAAGGCAAGCGGAAGGATCGCGACAGACGTGAAAAAGATTGTCGTGGGCATGACCCTCGGGTCGGCGCTCACCGCACTCCTCGCCGCGGGGCTCACCCCCGCCGCCGCGCAGGAGGCCAGGGACAGCGCGCCGACCGGCGCCCCGGCCGACGCCCCGTCGCACCGGAGCGACAACCGCCCCGGACCGCTCACCAAGCAGCGCACCGAGCTGCGCGAGAAGGCGATCGACCTGGTCGCCAAGGGCAAGGCCAAGGCGAACGCCCGCGGCGTCGTCGAGGTGGCGCCCGGCAAGTTCGTGGAGACGAAGACCACCACGGCCGTGCGCCAGGAGAAGATCCTCACGATCCTCTCCGAGTTCGGCACCGAGGCCAGCGGCAAGTACGGCACCGTCCCCGGCCCGCTCCACAACGAGATACCCCGGCCCGACCGGAGCGTGGACAACTCCAACGCCTGGACCGCCGACTTCGACAAGGCGTACTACGAGAACCTCTTCAACGGCTCCGGCGAGTCCATGAAGACGTACTACGAGAAGCTGTCGAACGGCGCCTACTCGGTCACCAACACCGTCGAGGACTGGGTCAAGGTCCCCTACAACGCCTCCTTCTACGGCGACAACGCCATCGAGGACAACGGCGGTTCGTGGGCCTTCATCCAGGACACCGGCGACGCCTGGTGGAACGCCCAGATCGCGGCCGGCAAGACCCCGGCCGAGATCGACGCCTACCTCGCCCAGTTCGACGTCTGGGACCGCAACGACTGGGACCACGACGGGAACTTCGACGAGGCCGACGGCTACATCGACCACTTCCAGGCCGTCCACGCCGGCATGGGCGAGGACGCCGGCGGCGGCGCGCAGGGCGAGGACGCCATCTGGTCGCACCGCTGGTACGTCAACGGCGACGACTTCGGCCTCACCGGCCCGGAGGTCGCCGGCACCCAGAACAAGGCGGGCGGCGCCCGCATCGGCCAGTCGAAGTACTGGCTCGGCGACTACACCACCGAGGGCGAGAACGGCGGACTCGGCGTCTTCTGCCACGAGTTCGGCCACGACCTCGGCCTGCCGGACTACTACGACACGAACGGCGGCGAGAACTCCACCGCCTTCTGGACCCTGATGAGCTCCGGCTCCTGGCTGGGCCACGGCGCCGCCGCCAACGAGGGCATCGGCACCCACCCCGGCCTGATGGGCGCCGAGGAGAAGCTCTTCCTCGGCTGGCTGGACGTCGCCGACGCGCCGCTCGGCGCCACCGGCACGTACACCCTGAACCCGGCGCAGCTCCAGGTCACCGGCAAGGAGCAGGCCGTCCGCGTCGCGCTCCCGGACAAGACCGCGAGCACCTCGTACACCACCCCCGCCTCGGGCCGCCACGCCTGGTGGACCGGCTCGGCCGACGGCCTCAACCAGTCCCTCACCCGCTCCGTCCCGGCCGCCTCGCGCGTCACCGTGAAGGCGAGCGCCTGGTACGAGATCGAGGCCGACTACGACTACCTCTTCGCCGAGTACTCCCTGGACGGCGGGGCCACCTGGGCGCGCGCCGGCGCGGGCGTCGACGGCTCCTCCGCCGGACGGTGGACCACCCTGCGGTACGCGTACGACGCCGCCGGCAAGGACTCCCTCTTCCGCTTCCGCTACCAGACCGACGGCGGCGTGCACTTCGCCGGCGCGTTCCTGGACGACATCACCATCGGCGCCGGCAGCACCACCGTGCTCACCGACGACGTCGAGCAGGGCGTGAACGGCTGGACGGCCCAGGGCCGCTGGAAGATCTCCACGGGCACGGAGACCGCCACCTTCCCGCGCTACTACCTCCTGGAGAACCGCGAGTACGTCGGCTCCGACGCGCTCCTCGCCGAGGGCCCGTACCAGTACAGCAAGGGCATCACCGCCCCGGACTGGGTGGAGTTCTTCACGTACCAGAACGGCATGCTGGTCTGGTACGTGGACCGCTCCTACGACGACAACAACGTCAGCTCCCACCCGGGCGGCGGCTCGGCGATGGCGGTCGACGCCCGCCCGGCACCGTTCCGCTACGACGACGGCACCGCCCCCAGCAACCGCCGCCAGCCCTTCGACGCCACCTTCGGCCTGGAGCCCACCGACGCCACCTGCCTCCACAAGGAGGTCCTGGTCGGCAAGGGCGGCAACCAGACCGTCGCGACGAAGGCCGCCTGCGCCCCGTCCGTCCCGGGCCTCCCGGTCTTCGACGACACCGACCCGAACGCCTACTACGACCCGACGGCCCCGCAGGCCAGCGTGAAGGTCGCGGGCCACGGCGTGAAGGTGACGATCACGGGTGACGCCGGCGCCGACCTGACGATCACGGTGGCCAACCCGGCCTCCTGACCTCGCAGGTGACACGAGGGGCGCCCCGGACCCCCGGGGCGCCCCTTCCTGCTGTTACCCTCCGCTCCACCTGCGGTGGGGGGCACGGCAGGGTCACAGGGGAGGGACTTCCTGGTGTTTCGTCATGCTTGGGTGCGGGGCGCGTTCGCCGCCGCGACGGCGATCGCACTGTCGGTGGGGGGCGGCCTGACGCCGCTGGCGGGGACGGCGGCGGCGGAGGAACCGGTGCCGCCGGCCGCGCAGGAGGTGGTGGTACCGCCGCCGTACTTCGGCCCGCCCCGCTTTAGCTGGCCGTACAAGGCAGAGCTCTCGCGTCTGTCGCAGGCCGACAGCGTCGGTCCTGAGGGCCTCTTCCGCTACGAGGAGCGCGGGAACGGGATCCTCTGGACGCGGTACTCGGACGGCACGACCGTCACCGTGCCGGTGCCCACCACGCCCTGGACACACGTGCTGGGCACCGGGACCGACACCCTCGCCTTCATCCGCGAGGGCCAGATCGAGCTGCGCGACCCTGACGGCAACGCACGCGTCTACAGCCTCCCGACGGACTACACGCCCCCGCACATCCCCCCGAGGGTGTTCGGTTCCACCGCGCTGGCCTACCGGCCCGTCACCAAGCCGGACGGAACGACCGTAGCCGAACGGCACCTGCTGTCGCTCCGCGCCGACGGCACGGTCGGCGACCTGACGTTCAGGGGCATCCAGGACGGTGTGAAGCTGGGCTCACCCACGACGGCGGACGACAGGCACCTGGTGTTCTCCGCGACGGCCCAGGACGGCACACGCCGCATGGCCCTCGTCTCGAAGGAGACCGGCCTGCTCGAGGCCACCACACCCCCCATGCCCGCGAGCTACGTCTACGCGAGGATCTCGCCCGAGCACATCGTCGCGTACAGCTCCGACGGGACCGTCCGCACAGCCCTGGTCGCCTCGCGCACCGATCCCTCCGCTCCTCTGATCGAGGTGCCCGTCGACACCGGGATCACGGGGCCCTTGTACCACCTCACCGTGGTAGGCGACTGGCTCGTCTACCGCGACTCCAACAGCCGCGTCGAAGGCGTCCCCATCGCGGGCGGCGCCACCGTCGGTCTGCTCACGAAGGCCACGGGCGGGCTCGGCGCCGGCCCGGGAGGCACCGCCGTCGCCATCGGCACCACCGGTGCGGGCGGAGACGAACGGGTCGACTGGGGAGTCCAGCGCATCACGGCGGACGACACGGGCAAGCCCGTGGTGACGACGGTGACGCGGTTCCACAAGCCGGGGCGCATCCAGGGCATCGCCCTCTCCCAGGGCGAGCTGACGACCGTCGACAACAGCGACCCCGCGGGGATGTTCCCCTGGAAGCGGAAGCTCAGCACGTCGGGGACACCGACGTACGACTCCCCGACGAGGCTCCGTGACACGGCCTATCCCCCCTGCGCGGGCGACGACGACCTGACGTGCGCCCAGTTGCGGGCCGTCGGCGACGGGCGATACCTGAAGCGCACCGGCAGCACCGACACCCATGACGTCTACGCGTACCAGGGAACCGGCTTCCATCAGTACAGCTCGGCAGAGTACGTCTCCAAGGGCGGCCGGATCGTCGACGTCAACGGCGACTACGTCGTCCGGTCCCTGCCCGGCTCTCCCGGCAAGCAGATCACCTACTGGCGTGGGCAGGCCGTGGACGAGCGGACGCCGGGGGCCTCGGCGCTCTGGGGCACCTGGCTGTGGGCGGCGGGCGCCACGAACGGGACCCTGACCGCCAAGGACCTGAAGACCGGCACGACGGTCGAGACCGTGGAGACCGGGGCGCCCTGCGGAGCCGAGGAGTTGCAGGCGTCGGGCCGCTGGCTCTACTGGAGCTGTGGCGCGAACGGACCTGCCGGGGTCTACGACCGTACGGCCAAGACCTCGCAGCCGGTGCCGTCCGGCGAGAGCCTGCTCGGCGACGGCTTCGTCGTCACCCACGACAAGGCAGCGGGCACGCTGGTCCTCACCGGCGCGGACGCGACGAAGCCGATCAGCCGGGTCGTCGGCGACCTGCCCGACACGGGTGCTTCACAGCGCCACGTCCGCTGGTCCGTCGACCGGCACGGCGCCAACCTCGTCTACGTCGACGCGACGGACCGGGTCCATATCGTGCCGACCGGCATCGAGTCCCAGCCGCTCGCGGCCCTGCTCGACCACAAGACCCCCCTCGTGGACGCGTCGCGAGCGGTCTCCGAGCCGCTCACGACGATCGCCTTCAGCAAGCCGGTCGGAACCTGGACCCTGACGGCCCGCCACCTCGCCTCCGGCACCGTGAGCGAGCTGTTGACGGGCAAGGACGCACGGGGTGCGGTGCGGCCTAGGTGGACCGGTCCCGACTCGGCCGGGCATCTGCTGCCGAACGGCCGGTACACCTGGACGCTGACCGCCACCCCGGCCGACGGCGTCGGCCCGGAGGTCCGGCGGACCGGCGAAGTCACTCTCATCGGCGGGGCTTCGGCGGCCTCCGCCACGTTCGAGCCGCTGGACCCCGAGCGGCACATGGACACCCGGTACGGCACGGGCGTGCGCAAGGGCAAGGTGGGCGCCAAGGGCACTGTCACCCTCCAGGTCGCCGGGCGCCGA
Organism: Streptomyces sp. NPDC006339; assembly: GCF_040612775.1. Lineage (NCBI taxonomy): Bacteria > Bacillati > Actinomycetota > Actinomycetes > Kitasatosporales > Streptomycetaceae > Streptomyces > Streptomyces sp. NPDC006339. The sequence goes on along the minus strand of NZ_JBEXQW010000038.1, from coordinate 40,811 downwards.
AGCGTCCCGATCTACGACGTGACCGCCGTGACCATGAACGTGACCGTCGTCAACGCGACCGCGTCCACCTACGTCGCGGCCTATCCCGGGGGCACCACCCGCCCCAACGCGTCGAACGTGAACGTCCCGGTCGGGCGGGCCGTGTCCAATCTGGTGACCGTCCCGGTCAAGGACGGCAAGGTCACCTTCTACAACCACGCCGGTTCCGTCGACATCGTCGCGGACGTCGTCGGCTACTTCACTCCGGCGAGCCTGGGCGACCGCTTCGAGCCGATGAAGCCGACCCGCGTGCTGGACACGCGCACCGGCCTCGGCGGCCTCAAGCGCAAGGCGAACGAAGACTACTGGCCGACTCTCGATGTCCCGGGGCTGGCCGGCATCCCGAAGACCGGAGTGACGGCCATCGTCGTGCACGTCACCGCGACCAACGCGACCAAGCCGACATACGTCACCGCCTTCGGAGAACGGTCGGACGGCAGCACCCTCAACCTGCTCCCGGGGCAGACCGTCTCCAACCTGGCCGTGGTGAAGCCCGCCGCCTACGGCGACTACGTCCGCTTCGTCAACCACACCGGCGACGCCGACGTCATCGTCGACATCGCCGGCTACTACACGTCCGGCCCCCTCGGCTCCCTCTTCCAGCCCCTCGCCCCCTCCCGCTCCCTCGACACCCGCACCGGCACCGGCGCCCCCAAGGCCAAGGTCGGCCCCGGGCGGACGGTGTCCCTCACCGTCGCCGGGCGGAACGGGGTCCCGGCCGCCGGGGTCACGGCGGTCGTGATGAACGTGACGGCGGCGAACGGCACCAGCGGCACGTACATCAGCGCGTACCCGTACGGGACGGCCCGGCCGGGAACGTCGAACCTCAACGTGCCGGCCGGGAAGACCGTGTCCAATCTGGTGGTCGTCCCCGTCAAGGACGGCAAGGTCACCCTCTACAACCACGCGGGCAGCGTCGACCTCATCACCGACGTGCAGGGCTTCTACGCGCTCTGAGAGCCCCGCTCCACCGCCTCCGCGAGCCCCGCCAGCAGTCCCACCACCGACGCCGGGCCCGGGACCGTGAGGTCGGCCTGGGCGGCGAGGTCGGGGACGGCCTCGGCCTCGGCGGCGGAGCAGACGAGGAGGCCGGGGACGCCGTCGGAGCGGAGCTTCTCGACGGCCCCGTAGGCGGGGAGGTCGCCCAGGTCGTCGCCCGCGTAGAGGACGCAGCCGGCGCCGGTCTCGCGGACGTGGTCGGCGAGGGCCACGCCCTTGTCCATGCCGGGGGGCCGGAGCTCCAGGACCATGCGGCCCGGTTCGAGGACCAGGCCGTGCCGGGCGGCCAGGTCGGCGAGGGGGTCCCGCAGGGCCTCGAAGGCGCCCTGGGGGTCGGTCGCCCGGCGGGTGTGGACGGCCACCGCGCGGCCCTTCTCCTCGATCCAGGTGCCGGGCCAGGCGCCGACGCGGTCGAGGAAGCCGGGGAGCTCGGCGCGGACCGAGGCGACGCCCGGGTGCGGGGCGGCGGCCCGGACGGTGCCGGTGACCGCGTCCCAGCGCTCGGCGCCGTAGTGGCCGAGCACGACCAGGTGCTCCAGGCCGGGGACGCCGGCGAAGCCCCCGTACCGTACGGCCACCCCGGCGGGGCGGCCGGTGATCACGGCGACGGAGGCCACGTGCGGGGCGAGGGCGGAGAGGGCGGCGACGGCGCCGGGATGGGCGCGGGCCCGCTCCGGGTCGGGGACGATCTCGGCGAGCGTCCCGTCGAAGTCGAGGGCGACGACGGCCTTCTCGGGCCGCGCCAGGAGCGCGGCGAGGCCGTCACGGCCGGCGGACGTGGTCGGGTGCGGAAGGCTGCTGACCATGTCCTTGACCCTACCCGGGTACGGGCGTCCTCATCAGCGGCGCCGTTCCCTCTCGGCGCGGACCCGGCGCAGCCGGTTCACGGTGACCGGGTCGTGGGCGAGGGCCCGCGGGTCGTCGAGGAGGGCGTTGAGCACCTGGTAGTAGCGGGTGGCGGAGAGGCCGAGCCGCTCGCGCACGGCCCGTTCCTTGGCACCGGGGCCCGGCCAGGAGCGGCGTTCCATGGCGAGGACGGCCCGCTCCCGCTCGCCGAGCTCGGCGGGCTCGCCGGGCCCGCCGGGCTCCCGAAGCTCCCCGGACTCCCCGAGTTCACTGGTCATACAGACCAACTTATGCGGCCCGGGTCATTCCGCGCTCTCCGCCGCCGTCGCCTGCCGCGCGATCCGGCCGAGGACGTCCGCGGGGCTGCCGCCCGGGGCGACGGCCTTGCCGATGTCCTTCTTGACGCTGCCGCTGACCTGGGCCCACGAGGTCTTGCCGACCGGCGGGAGCTGGGAGTCGGGCAGCGCCTCCAGGAACGCGCGCAGGTCGGCGTGGGCGGGGTCGGACTGCATGGCGGCGGAGGCGGTGACGGTGGCGGGCAGCAGGTCGTTGTCGCCCGCGAACTTCAGCACGTTCTCGTCGCTGAAGACGAAGTCGAGGAAGGCCCCGATCTCCTTGCGGTGGCCGTTCTGCTTGAAGCCCATGATCCAGTCGGCCACGCCCATGGTGGCCCTGGAGCCACCGTCGGAGCCGGGCAGGGCGATCTTGCCGACCTTGACGCCCTTCTTGGCGGCCTCCTGCATCAGGGAGGGGTGACCGTTGAGCATGCCGACCTCGCCGCGCGTGAAGGCGGCGAAGGCCGCCTTGCGGTCGAGCTTCGCGGGTGCGACGGGCCCGGTGAGGCCCTTGGCGACGAGGTTGTCGCGCAGCCAGGTGAGGGTGCGGATGTTCGCGTCGGAGTCGATCTTGTAGTGGCCCATGGCGTCGAGGTAGCCGCCGCCCCCGCTGAGCAGCCACATCATCGTCTCGGCCTGGGCCTCCTCGGGGCCGAGCGGCAGGGCGAAGGGGTAGGGGACGTCCTTCTTCTTCAGCTTCTCGGCGGCCTCGGCGAGCTCGTCCCAGGTGGTCGGCGGCGCGTCGACGCCGGCCCGGTCGAAGAGCTCCTGGTTGAAGAAGAGCAGCCGGGTGGAGGCGACGAACGGCATGCCGTACTGGGTCTGCTCGTACTCGCCGGCCTCGACAAGCGGGGCGAGGAAGTTCGCCTGGACGGGGATGGAGAGCAACTGGTCGGCGGCGTAGAGCTGGTCGGCGGCCGCGTAGTCGGCGTAGGCGCCGATCTGGGCGAGGTCGGGGGCCTGGCCGGCCTCGACGAGCTCGGCGACCTTGCGGTCGACGTCGTTCCAGGACTCGATCCGGACCTGGACCTTCACCCCGGGGTTCTTGGCCTCGAAGGCGGCGACGAGGCCGTCCCAGTACTTCTTGGTGGAGTCGCCGCCGGTCAGGTCGTAGTCGGCGGCCACCAGCGTGAGGGTGACGTCCCCGCCGTCACCGCCGAGCGTGCCGCAGCCGGAGAGGGCGGCGGTCAGACCGAGTGTCGTGGCCGCCGCGGCCAGTCCAAGAAATCGTCGCCGCTGCACAGCCGTGAACCACCCTTTTGCTCGTCGTCGAGATGTCGGAAGTCGTCAGTTTCTCCCGAAGGGCGACATGAGGTCTACACCACTTGCATATCGCTTCTGCAACGCATCGCACGAGGTCGCCGACCGTGCACGGCCCCGCCCGCCACCGACCCGGGCCGGGTCCCGCCATTTGTATCCGACCGCAACAATCCGTCACAGTGGACTAGACCTTTCCGGGGTGCACGCGGGACACTGTCCCCGTGAGACACGTCATCGCCCTCGATGTGGGCGGCACCGGCATGAAGGCCGCCCTCGTCGGGGCGGACGGCACCCTGCTCCACGAGGCCCGCCGCGCCACCGGCCGCGAGCGCGGACCCGAGGCCGTCGTCGAGACGATCCTCGGTTTCGCCGAGGACCTGCGCGCCCTCGGCCGGGAGCGGTACGGAGCGCCCGCCGCGGCCGCCGGAGTCGCCGTCCCCGGAATCGTCGACGCCACCAACGGCATCGCCGTCTACGCCGCCAACCTCGGCTGGCGCGACGTCCCCCTGCGCGCCCTGCTCAGCGAACGCCTCGGCGGCATCCCCGTCGCCCTCGGCCACGACGTGCGCACCGGCGGCCTCGCCGAGGGCCGGATCGGCGCCGGAAACGGAGCCGACCGCTTCCTCTTCGTCCCCCTCGGCACCGGCATCGCGGGCGCCATCGGCATCGGCGACGCCATCGAGGCCGGCGCCCACGGCTACGCCGGCGAGATCGGCCACATCGTCGTCCGCCCCGGCGGCACCGCGTGCGGCTGCGGCCAGCGCGGCTGCCTGGAGCGCTACGCCTCCGCCTCCGCCGTCTCCCTCGCCTGGGCCGCGGCCTCCGGCGACCCCGAGGCCGACGCCGCCGACTGCGCCAAGGCCGTCGAGTCCGGTGACCCCGCCGCCGTACGGGTCTGGCGGGACGCCGTCGACGCCCTCGCCGACGGCCTGGTCACCGCGCTCACCCTGCTGGACCCCCGCACGCTCATCATCGGTGGCGGTCTCGCCGAGGCCGGGGAAACCTTGTTCACACCCCTTCGGGCCGCCGTGGAGGAGCGCGTCACCTTCCAGAAGCTGCCCGCCATCGTCCCGGCGGCCCTCGGGGACACCGCCGGATGCCTGGGCGCGGGCCTCCTCGCCTGGGACCTGCTCGCCGACTCCACCGACAGCTCCCTCGACCGCCCCACCGACTCGGAGGTATCCGCCTGATGGCCGTTTCCACAGTTCTCGCCGGGGCCCGCGTGGTGCTGCCGACCGGGATCGTCGAGAACGGACGAGTGATCGTCGAGAACGGCCGTATCGCGGGAGCCGCCCACGAGGACGCCCCCACCCTCGACCTCACCGGCCACTGGCTGGTGCCCGGCTTCGTCGACATGCACAACCACGGCGGCGGCGGCGCCTCCTTCACCTCCGGCACCGTGGACGAGATCCTCACCGGCGTCCACACCCACCGGCTGCACGGCACCACCACCGTCGTCGCCTCCTTCGTCACCGGCGACACCGACTTCCTCGGCCGCCGCGCCGGCCTCCTCTCCGAGCTGGCCGAACAGGGCGACATCGCCGGCATCCACTTCGAGGGCCCCTTCATCTCCCCCTGCCGCAAGGGCGCCCACGAGGAGACCCTGCTGCGCGACCCCGACCCGGCCGAGGTCCGCAAGCTGATCGACGCCGCCCGCGGCCAGGCCCGCATGGTCACCCTCGCCACCGAACTGCCCGGCGGCATCGACTCCGTACGGCTGCTCGCCGAACACGGCGTGATCGCCGCGATCGGGCACACGGACGCCACGTACGAGCAGACCGTCGAGGCCATCGACGCGGGCGCCACCGTCGCCACCCACCTCTTCAACGCGATGCCCGGCCTCGGCCACCGCGCCCCCGGCCCGATCGCCGCCCTCCTGGAGGACGAGCGGATCACCGTCGAGCTCATCAACGACGGCACCCACCTGCACCCGGCCGCCCTGGAGCTGGCCTTCCACCACGCCGGCCCCGAACGGGTCGCCTTCATCACCGACGCCATGGACGCGGCCGGCTTCGGCGACGGCACCTACTCCCTGGGCTCGCTCGCCGTCGAGGTGAAGGACGGCGTGGCCCGGCTCGTCGAGGGCGGCTCCATCGCCGGCTCGACCCTGACCCTCGACCGGGCCTTCCAGCGCGCCGTGACCGTCGACCGGCTCCCCGTCGAGTCCGTCGTCCGGGCCATCTCCGCCAATCCGGCGAAGCTGCTCGGCGTGTACGACCGGGTGGGCTCCCTGGAGCCGGGCAAGGACGCCGACCTCGTCGTCCTCGACGCGGACTTCGAGCTCAAGGGCGTGATGCGCAAGGGCGCCTGGGTGGTCGATCCCCAAGTGGGCTGATTTCACCGCATGGTGACGCGGCCTCCGTCGCACGGCCGCCCGCGGCGATCGGTCCGGGGTCTGGGCCGATCGCCGTCTCTTTGGCATGATCAGGGCGCTGAAGACGGTGACACGAGACGACAGGGGCGGGTACGGATGATCCTCACGGTCACCCTCAACACGGCTCTGGACCTGACCTACCAGGTCGCCGCTCTCACCCCGCACGCCTCGCACCGGGTCGACCGGGTCGTCGAACGCCCCGGCGGCAAGGGCCTCAACGTCGCCCGCGTGCTCGGCGCCCTCGGCCACGAGACCGTCGTCACGGGCTTCGCGGGCGGCACGACCGGCGAGACCGTCCGCACCCTGCTCGCCGCCGGCACCGCCGGTCAGCCGGTCCACGACGCGCTCGTGCCGACCTCGGGCGCCACCCGCCGCACCGTCGCCGTCGTCGACACCACCAGCGGCGACACCACCCAGCTCAACGAACCCGGCCCCGCCATCACCCCCGACGAGTGGGCCGCCTTCACCGGCCGCTTCACCGAACTCCTCGACGGGGCACGGGCGGTGGCCCTCTGCGGCAGCCTGCCGCCGGGCATCCACGTCGGCGCCTACGCCGAACTCGTCCGGCTCGCCCGGGCCGCCCGCGTCCCGGTCCTCCTCGACACCAGCGGCGAACCCCTGCGCCGGGGCATCGCCGCCCGCCCCGACGTCATCAAGCCGAACGCGGAGGAGCTGGCCCAGCTCACCGGCTCCCGCGAGCCGCACCGCGCCGCCCGCGACGCCCGGCGCCGAGGCGCCCACGCCGTGGTCGCCTCCCTCGGCCCCGACGGCCTCCTCGCCGCCACCCCGGACGGCCTCTGGCAGGCGGCCCCGCCCGCACCCGTGCGCGGCAACCCGACCGGCGCGGGCGACTCGGCCGTCGCGGCCCTCCTCGCCGGCCTGGTCGACGGCACCGACTGGCCCGACCGCCTCGCCCACGCCGTCGCCCTCTCGGCGGCGACGGTCCTCTCCCCGGTGGCCGGCGAGTTCGACGAGGCCGCCTACCGGGAGCTGCTCCCGCGCGTCACCGTCCAGGCCCCGGCCACGGCGGCGTAGAAACGCGGAACGGGGCCCCGAAGGGCCCCGCTCACCGGCCGTCGGCCTCGCTCAGCCGCCGCTCAGCCGCGGATCTGCGTCTTGCTGATCTTCAGCCAGTCGAAGACCGCATCGCACTGGTTGCCCGTCTCGCACGACAGCTTGATCGTGTTCTGCCCCTGCTTGAGGGTCACCGGCGCCCAGGTGGTCTGCCAGTTCTTCTCCAGGTTCGGGTCCGAGGAGCCGATGAAGTTCTTCAGACCTATCGGGTTGCTGTTCGCCGTGTCGTTGACGGTCAGCGTCGCGTTCGCGTCCTTCGCGGGGATCGCGTACCGCACGTACAGGTAGTAGCTGCCGGCCTCGGGCACCTCGGCCTGCCAGGTCACCGACGAGCCGATCGCGTTGAAGCCGGTCACGTACGCGCCGTCGGCGCCCTCCGCGCCCTTGATGTCCTTGGCCAGCGCCGCCGAGCCGCCCAGCTTCAGCGTCGCCGCGTCCTGCTGCGGCAGCTCGGCCGGGGGCTGCGTGGAGGAGCTGGGGTCGACGGACGGGGACTCCGAGACCTGGGTGGGTGCGCCCGTCGGCTTCCCTCCGCCCGCGTTGTCGGAGTCGTCGCCGTTGTTGGTGATCACGGCGGCGGTGATGCCGACCACGACGACCGCGACGACCGCCACGGCGCCGATGAGCAGCCCCTTGGTGTTGGGGCCGCGTCCGCCGCCGCCGCCGCGCGGGCCGGGCTGCGGCGGGCCGGGGCGGTGCTGGCCGCCGCCGGGGTATGTCTCGGGCGCCGCGTACTGCGGGTGCGGCTGGCCGTAGGGAGCCTGCTGCGGCACCTGCGCCTGGCCGTGACCGCCGTACTGGCGCTCACCGACCGTGCGGACCTGGTTGTACGAGGTGCGGGGGACGCCCGGCTGCGCCGCCGGACCCGGGTAGCCGTAGCCGCCGCCCTGGGGCGCCCTGGCCCCCGCCGCCTGCCCGTCCGCGTACAGGTAGCCGAACGGATCGTCGTCCTCGGGCGTCTTCGCGCCGTCGTTACCGGCAGCCATCCGGGTCACTCCTTTTCCCTGCTCGCCAGCCGTCGCCGACCGGGCGAGCCTACCTCGTACGGCCCTGTCAAGGTTTCGGCGCTGTGTGGACGACCGGTGAACGAACCGGCGGGCCGGGGCCTAGCCGGCCCTGCGGTGGACCTTCGAGCGGGACCGCTTCTCGATGTACATCCGCTGGTCGGCGCTGTTCAGGACCTCTTCGACGGTCATCCCGCACTCGGCCCAGCCGATGCCGAAACTCGCCCCGACCCGCACGGCCCGGCCGTCCACCCGGATCGGCGGAATGATCGCGTTCCGCAGCCGGACGGCGAGGTCGGCGGCGTCGGCGGCGCCCAGGCCGTCGGCGAGGACGACGAACTCGTCGCCGCCGAGGCGCGCGACCGTGTCCCCGTCCCGTACGCCCGTGGTCAGCCGGCGGGCGACCTCGATGAGGACGGCGTCGCCGGTGTGGTGCCCGAAGCGGTCGTTGATCGACTTGAAGCCGTCGAGGTCGCAGAAGAGGACGGCGAGCCCCTTGGTGCCGTCGTCGGTCTCGCCGCCGGTGGGGGCGACGGTGTGGACGTGGTGGTCGTACGGCCCGGCGCCGGCGACCGGCGAGAAGCCGAAGCCGTGCTCGTGCTCGTAGTCGTACTCGTACGGCGGCTCGAAGGCGTCGGCGGGGACGGGCGCCGTGCCCGCGGCGGGCGGTTCGGCGGCGAAGGGGCGCTCGCAGATGCGGGCGGAGAGCCGGGAGCGGAGTTCGGCGCTGTTGGGGAGGCCGGTGAGCGCGTCGTGCGAGGCGCGGTGGGCGAGCTGCAGCTCGTGGCGCTTGCGCTCCTCGATGTCCTCGACGTGGGTGAGGAGGAAGCGGGGGCCGTCGGCGGTGTCGGCGACGACCGAATTGCGCAGGGAGACCCAGACGTAGGTGCCGTCACGGCGGCCGAGGCGCAGCTCGGCGCGGCCGCCCTCGGCGGAGGTGCGCAGCAGGGTGCCTATGTCCTCGGGGTGGACGAGGTCGGCGAAGGAGTAGCGCCGCATCACGGAGGCGGGCCGGCCGAGCAGCCGGCACAGGGCGTCGTTGGTGCGCAGCAGCCGGCCGTGCTGGTCGCCGCCCATCTCGGCGATGGCCATGCCGGACGGCGCGTACTCGAACGCCTGCCGGAAGGACTCCTCGCTGGCGCGCAGGGCCTGCTGCTCGCGCTCCAGGCGGACCAGGGCGCGCTGCATGTTGGAGCGGAGGCGGGCGTTGCTGATCGCGATGGCGGCCTGGGACGCGTACATCTGGAGGGCCTCGCGGCCCCAGGGTCCGGGGTGGCGTCCGTTGCGCGGGCGGTCGACGGAGATCACGCCGAGGAGCTCGCGGCCGGAGCCCGGCGGGCCGCCGGGGCGGGCGGAGCGCACGCCGGGGGCGTACATCGGCGCGTAGAGCCGGTCGTGGGGGTGCCACTCGTCCTCGAAGCGGGGGGCGGGGCCCTCGGTGTGCCACTGGGGCACGTCGTCCTCGATGAGCACCCAGCCCTCGGTGTGCGGGATGAACACCAGGTCGCCCCAGCGCTCGCCCATGGCGAGGCGGCGGTCCCAGGAGGCGCGGGAGCCGACCCGGCCGGTGATCAGGGCCTCGGCGGCGGGGCTGCCGGCGAAGGCGGCGACGACCAGGTCTCCGTCGGGGCGCACGAGGTTGACGCAGGCCAGCTCATAGTTGAGGCCCGCGACGATGCCGTCCGCGACGGCCTGCAGGGTGTCCGCCAGGCTGCGGGCGGTGTTGAGGTCCGCCACGACCTGATGTAGCTGCCGCAGGGTCGCAAGACGGACGTATGGCTCCGACTCGGTCTCCATCGCTCGCTCTCCCCGAGACCTCTACCGCTGACTCCAGGGTTCTCATCGGCTTCATCGGCTTCGTGGTGCACTGTCCCCGCCACTGAATCACAGCGAGCTGTGCACCCGGTACACAGGGTCAACAATTACTGCGGTCTGTGACTCAAGTCACAAAGCATGGCGGGGGTTTGCGAACGCCTCGTGAACGGGCGCGGAACGGGACGGGGGCCGGGGTCCTAGGACCGGCGGGGGAAGCCGGCCTGGTCCCGGGGCCCGATGTGACGGGGCGCGGGTCCGGACTAGCGTGCGGGTGTGCTGCAGAAGACGCCCGCCCTCGGGGCCACCGCCGGGACCACCGCCCTCGATCCGGCCATCCCTCATGCTGAGGGAGTGAGCAACGACGAGTTCAAGGCCGCGATGGCCCGGTTGGCGGCGGGCGTGGTCCTGGTCACGGCCCACGACCCGGAGGACGGCCCGCACGGCGAGGACGTCGGCATGACGGCCACCGCCTTCCTGTCCGTCTCCCTCGACCCCCCGCTGGTCCTGGTCAGCCTGCGCAACGACTCGCGCATGGACGACCTGCTCGCGGAGGTGCCGGTGTGGGCGGTCTCGGTGCTCTCCGAGAGCCAGCGCCACGTTGCCGGGCGCTTCGCGATGAAGGGCCGGGTCAGCGACCGCCTGCTCTTCGCCGACCTCCCCTACAGGCGCGGCCCGCACAGCGGCGCCCCGCTGGTGGGCGGCGCGCTGGCCACCCTCGAATGCCGTACGGAGAACCGTGTCGTCGCCGGCGACCACACGCTCGTCATCGGCCGTGTGCTCGCCACGGACCTGCCCTCGGCGGAGGGCGGCCCGCTCACCTACTTCCGCGGGAAGTACCGCACGCTGGGCTGAGACCCGCGGGAGAGCGGCCGGAGGCCCGGCGGAGGGGTTCTCAGCCCCAGTCGCGGCCCTGGCGGCCGCGCTTGGTCTCCGCGCGCTGCTTCTTCTCCCGCAGCCGCCGCTCGTTGATGCCGCGCGGGATCCGCGTCGGGCGGCGCGGCTTCGGGGGCGGCGCCGTCGCCTCGGCGAGGAGCGCGGCGAGGCGCACGGCGGCGGTCTCGCGGTTGCGCCACTGGGAGCGGTGCTCCGAGGCGCGGACGGTGACCACCCCGTTCACCAGGCGGCCGGCGAGCCGGTCCAGGGCCCGCGCCTTCCAGACCTCCGGCAGGGCCTCGGTCGCCGCCAGGTCGAAGCGGAGCTCCACCTGCGAGTCGCTGGTGTTGACGTGCTGGCCGCCCGGCCCGGACGACCGCGAGAAACGCCACATGAGCTCGGCCTCGGGCAGCGAGACGGAGCCGCGGATCGGATAGGGACCGGACATGCCCTCCATGTTCCCCGCGAAGGCTTGCGCACGTCATCCTGTTTTCGCGAGGGAACCACCACACCCCCTCACGCGTTATTGGGTGCGAAGACACCGCGATGAAAGGGACATCCCATGGCTGTAAGCCTCTCCAAGGGCGGCAACGTCTCCCTGACCAAGGAGGCCCCGGGCCTCACCGCCGTCACCGTGGGCCTCGGCTGGGACGTCCGTACGACCACCGGCACCGACTTCGACCTCGACGCGTCCGCCATCGGCGTCGACGCCGCCGGCAAGGTCGTCTCCGACGGCCACTTCGTCTTCTTCAACAACAAGTCGACGCCGGACCAGACCATCGTCCACACCGGTGACAACCGCACCGGCGAGGGCGGCGGCGACGACGAGCAGATCAACGTCAACCTGGCGGGCCTCCCGGCCGGCGTCGACAAGATCGTCTTCCCGGTCTCCATCTACGACGCGGTGAACCGCGGCCAGAACTTCGGCCAGGTCCGCAACGCCTACATCCGCATCGTCAACCAGGCCGGCGGCGCCGAGATCGCCCGCTACGACCTGTCGGAGGACGCCGCCGTCGAGACCGCCATGGTCTTCGGCGAGCTGTACCGCAACGGCGCCGAGTGGAAGTTCCGCGCCGTCGGCCAGGGCTACGCCTCCGGCCTCGAGGGCATCGCCCGCGACTTCGGCGTCAACCTCTGACCCGTACCCGTACCCGTACCCGTACGGATCCAGGGCCCCGGCGCACCGCGCCGGGGCCCTGTCGTTCAGCCGGCCCGTCAGTCGGTCGGATTCTCGGGCTTCTCGTCCCCGTACAGCCACACGTCCCACAGCTTCCCCAGGTCCCGGCCGGCCACCGACTCCACGTACCGCGTGAAGTCCTCGGTGCTCGCGGTGCCGTGCCGGTGCTCGGCCGGCCAGCCCGCGAGGATCTCGAAGAAGGCGTCGTCGCCGAGCTCCTGCCGGATCCGGTGCAGCACCATCGCGCCCCGCCGGTACACGGGCGTGGCGAACAGGTCCTCCGCGCGCGGCGGTTCGGCGGGCGGGAAGGCCCAGGCCGCCTCGTTCGCGAAGGCCCGCTCGAAGTTCTTCTGCGCCGGGGTGTCCTCGAAGTCCTCCGCGTAGAGCCACTCCGCGTACGTCGCGAAGCTCTCGTTCAGCCAGATGTCCTTCCAGGTCGCGGGGGACACGGAGTCGCCGTACCACTGGTGGGCCAGCTCGTGGACGAGGGTGGAGGTGTCGAAGGAGGACGCGGAGAAGACCGGCCGGGTCTGGGTCTCCAGGGCGTAGCCGAGGTCGTCGTCGCGTTCGACGATCGCGCCGGTCGCGGCGAAGGGATAGGGGCCGAAGTTCTCGGTCGCCCACTCCAGGATCTCCGGGAGGCGGGCGCGCAGCGCGGCGGTCTCCGCGGCGACGACCGGGTCGACGGCGGTGAGGACGGGCACCGTGCCGAGGGCGGTGGCGGTCGTGGTGTCGAAGCGGCCGATCGCGAGGGTGGCGAGATAGCTCGCCATCGGCTCGGCCGCGTGCCAGACGGAGGTGGTGCGGCCGTCGGCCGTCTTCCGCTCCGAGGTGAGCACGCCGTTGGAGACGGCCTTGAGGCCGGCCGGGACGGTGACGGTGATGTCGTACGCGGCCTTGTCGGAGGGGTGGTGGTTGCCGGGGAACCAGGCCGCGGAGCCGGCCGGCTGGCCGACCGCGAGGGCACCGTCGGCCGTCCTCAGCCAGCCCTCCTCGGAACCGTCGGAGTCGGTGACGGTCTCGGGCACGCCGTCGTACGTGACGGTGGCGCGGAACTCGGCCCCGTCGTCGATGTCCTCGCGCGGCCGCAGGGTCAGCTCGTTCCCGGCCCGGTTGACCGCGGCGGGCGCCCCGTCGACGGTGGCGCCGCGGACGGTGAGCCCGGTGAGGTCCAGGTTGAAGGCGCTGAGGTCCTGGGTCGCCTTCGCGGTGATCTCGGCGCGCCCGTCGAGGCGGCCGGTGGCCGGGTCGTAGGACAGCGTGAGCGCGTAACGGCTCACGTCGTAGCCGCCGTTGCCGAGCCGGGGATAGAGCGGATCGCGCACGCCCGCGGCGCCCGGGGTGCCCCGCACCCCGCCGCCCGCACCCGAGCCGGTGCAACCGGCGGCGAGCAGGGCGACGGTGAGGGCCACGGCTCCGGCCCGGACTCGGCTGCGTCTGTTCACGAACCGATCCTAAACAGACGTACGAATACGGACCCGGCGGAACGTCAGTCGCCGAGGGACGCCACGCCCGCCTGGGCGAACTTCTCGTCGAGGTCGCCGGAGGGCGCGCCCGCCACGCCGATGCCGGCGATCGGGCCGCCGTTCGCGGTCACCGGGGCGCCGCCCGCGAGGAAGAGGGTGCCGGGGATGTCCTTCAGGTTCGGGGCCTGGGCGAGACGGCCGGCGAGGACGGAGGTGGGGGCGTTCCAGGAGACGGCGGTGTACGCCTTCCTCACGGCCGACTCGTAGGACTGCGGGCCCGCGCCGTCGCCGCGCAGGGTGACGATCGTGGTGCCGTTGCGGTCGACGACCGCGACGGAGACCCGCTGGTTCTCCTTCTCGGCGGCCTTCAGGGCGGCCTGCGCGGCCTCGGTGGCGGCCTCGATCGTCAGGTGGGTGGTCTGGCGCAGGTGGTCGCCGTCCGCGTCGGCCTTCTTGGCGGCGGCCGCGGCCGGGGCGGCCTGGGCGGCCTGCGGGGCGGTGGCGTTCGCGGAGACGGCGCCGAAGGTGCCGGCGGCGAGGACGACGGCGGCGGTGGTGCCGAGGAGGAACTTCTTCTTCATGGCGGGCTCCAGGGGTGTCGAGGCGGCGTCGGTGGTGTCCCGTTCGCTCTGCCATCGATCCTCCGCCCGGATCCGGGGCCGTCCGGTCCACGTTCCGGCTGTCCTCGACGAGCGGGACGGTGGACGGAGGGGTCGGCCGATCGGTTGATGCCGACGTGGTCACCCTGGGCCAGGATGGATGCGTATACCCAGGTCGGTACCCCGTCGTACAGCCAGGTCGTATACCCAGGTCGCAAGCGCTGTGGATGAGGTGGACGATGGACCGGGACCCGGACGCCCGCTGGCTGGCGCGGGTCATGCACGTCGCCTTCTTCCTGCTGCTCGGCGCCTCCCTCGTCCGCTTCCTGCTGCGCCATCCCTGGGAGGACCGCAGCCCCTGGATCGTGGCGCTGTCCGGCGCCCTCGCCTCCCTGTACCTCCTCGGGCCGGTCCTCGGCACCCGCGCCACGCCCCGCCGGATCGCGTGGCTGTGCACGGTCGTCGCCGTCTGGATGGTCCTGGTGGTGCTCGCGCCGAGCTTCGCCTGGTGCGCGGTGCCGCTCTTCTACACGGGGCTGCGCACCCTCCCGCCGCGTGCCGCGCTCGGCCTGGTCACCCTGCTCACGCTGTTCGTCGTCACCGCCCAGGTGCAGTTGTCGCACGGCGGCTTCGACCCGAACCTGGTGATCGCCCCGCCGGCCGTCGCCGCGATCGCGACCGCCGTCTTCGTGCACGCGGAGCGGCAGGCCGCCCGGCAGCGGGCGCTCATCGAGGACCTCATCCGCACCCGCCGCGAGCTGGCCGCGACCGAGCGCCGCGAGGGCACGCTGGCGGAGCGGCAGCGGCTGTCGATGGAGATCCACGACACGCTCGCGCAGGGCCTGTCCAGCCAGCAGATGCTGCTCCAGGCCGCCGACCGCACCTGGGACAGCGACCCGGCGACCGCCCGCCGGCACGTCCGTACGGCCGAGTCGATCGCCGAACGGAACCTCGCCGAGGCCCGCCGCTTCGTCCACGACCTGGCCCCCGCCGACCTCGCCGGGGGCGGCGGCCTGGAGGAGGCGCTGCGCGGTCTGGCCACGCGCGAGTCGGCCGCCTTCCGGGTCGACGGGACGGCGGTGCCGCTGCCGGACCGGGTGCAGTCGGCGCTGCTGCGGATCGCGCAGGGCGCCCTCGCCAACATCCGGGAGCACGCGGCGGCCGGCTCGGCGGCGATCACCCTGACCTATCTGGACGACCAGGTGGTCCTCGACGTCGCCGACGACGGGCGCGGCTTCGACCCGGCGGCGGTGCGCGACGCCGAAGGCGTCCGCGGGCACGGGCTGCCCGCGATGCGGGTGCGGGCCCGGCAGCTCGGCGGCACGCTGACGATCGAGTCCACCCCGGGCGAGGGCACCGTGCTCTCCGCCGCGATCCCCCTGGAGGTACGACAGTGAGCGCGGCCGTACGGATCCTGCTCTGCGACGACCACGCCGTGGTCCGCGCCGGGCTGCTCGCCCTGCTCGGCAGCGCGCCCGACATCGAGGTGGTCGGCGAGGCGGGCAGCGGCGAGGAGGCGGTCGCGATGGCCTCCCACCTGCGGCCGGACGTCGTCCTGATGGACCTCCAGCTCGGCCCGGGCATCGACGGCGTGGAGGCCACCCGCCGGATCGCCCCGACCGGGGTGCACGTCCTGGTCCTCACCACGTACGACACGGACGCGGACATCACGCGGGCGATCGAGGCGGGCGCCACCGGCTATCTGCTGAAGGCCGAGCGGCCCGAGGAGCTGTTCGCCGCGATCCACTCCGCCGCCCAGGGCCGTACGACGCTGTCGCCGCCCGTCGCCAGCCGGGTCATGGACCGGATGCGGGGCGCGGCGGGCCCCTCGCTCACCGACCGGGAGCGCGACATCCTGGGCCAGCTCGCCCACGGCCTCGGCAACCGCGAGATCGCCCGCGCGCTGTTCATCAGCGAGGCGACGGTCAAGACCCACCTCGGCCGGATCTACGCGAAGCTCGGCGTCGACACCCGCGCGGGCGCGGTGGCGGTGGCGAAGGAGCAGCGCCTGCTGCCGTAGCGGCGCCCGGTGCGGCAGCGGCGCCCGGTGCTCCCGCCGAGGGCGGGGCTCGGTGCTCCCGCCGGGGGCGGGGCCCGGCGGCGACGCCCCCGGCGGATCGACCGGCCCGTCCTCCCCTTCCGACCCGACCCGCGCTGCTACTCTGCGTTGCCATCCCGGCGCACGCCGTCATGTCCTCGTGGGAGCGCATGTGAAGATCACCATCGTCGGCGGCGGCCCCGGCGGCCTGTACTTCTCGATCCTGATGAAGCGCCGGGACCCGTCCCACGAGATCACCGTGTACGAGCGGAACGCCGCCGGCGCCACGTACGGCTGGGGCGTCACCTACTGGGCGGGGCTCCTCGACAAGCTGCGCGCGGGTGATCCCGAATCCGCCGAGGCGATCGCCGCCGCGTCGGTGACCTGGACCGACGGCGTGGCGATCATCCGCGACCGGCGGACCGTGCACCGCGGCGACCCGGGCTTCGGCATCGGGCGGCGCCGGATGCTGGCCCTGCTCGCCGACCGGGCGAGGGAGCTCGGCGTACGGGTCGAGTTCGAGCACCCGATCGGCGGCCCCGGCGCGCCCGAGCTCGCCGGCTCGGACCTCGTCGTCGCCGCCGACGGGGTGAACAGCCTGCTGCGCGAGGCCCACCCGGACCGCTTCGGCACACGGGTCGTCGGCGGCCGCAACCCCTACGTCTGGCTCGGCACGACGAAGGTCTTCGACTCCTTCAGCTTCGCCTTCGAGGAGACCGAGCACGGCTGGATCTGGTGCTACGCGTACGGCTTCAGCGGCGAGCAGTCGACCTGCGTGGTCGAGTGCGCGCCGGAGACCTGGGCGGGCCTCGGGTTCGACCGGACGAGCGAGGCGGACAGCCTGCGCCTGCTGGAGAAGCTGTTCGCCGACCTCCTCGACGGCGAGCCGCTGATCGGCCGCGAGCAGCACGGCGACGGCGCCCCCGCCCAGTGGCTCACCTTCCGCACCCTGACCAACCGCACCTGGCACCACGGCAACCTGGTGCTGCTCGGCGACGCCGCCCACACCACGCACTACTCGATCGGCGCCGGGACCACCCTGGCCCTGGAGGACGCCCTCGCCCTCGCCGCCGCCCTGCGCGACCCGTCGACGCCGCTGGACGCGGCCCTCACCGCGTACGGCCGCGGGCGCCGCGCGGAGCTCGTGTCGGCGCAGAGCGCGGCCCGCTACAGCGCCCGGTGGTACGAGAACCTGCCCCGCTACATGCGCCTGGAGCCGGCCCAGATGTTCGCCCTGCTCGGCCAGCGGCACTCCCCGCTGCTGCCGTACGTCCCGCCCCAGCTCTACTACCGGGTCGACCGCGCCGCCGGCCGGCTGGAGGCCCTGCGCCGCCTCAAGCGCTGGCTGGGCCCCCGACTGGCCCGCGCGGCCCACCGGGCATGAGGGGCAGGCGGGCACGGGCGGCGCGGGGGCCCCACCGGGCATGACACCATCAGGGCGTGCTCGACATCGGCTACTCCCTCTCCCGCCGCTTCCCCGACCCGCCGCAGACCGACTACCGCCACGCGGACGTCCACGCGCTGCGGCACGACCTGTTCTGCGGTGACGTGTACCTCGCGGACCCCGAGAAGGACCAGGAGCTGTCCACAGCCTGGGGATGGGTGCCGGTGCTCGACTTCGCCTGGGCGCTGTGCGACATCGTCGAGCAGCTCGACCGCGACCCGCGCGGCAGCCGCGCCTCCCAGCCCCAGTACGCGGAGCTCGACTTCACCGAGTCCTCCGACCGCATGCTGTTCGAGCGCCGCTTCGGCTGGGTGGACGTCGAGGCCGACTGGATGCCGGGCGACGAGCCGCCGCTCACCTTCAACCACGCCGAACTGCGCCGCGAGGCCCGGGACTTCCTGCACGACCTGATCGCCGACCTCACGGACATGCACGAGGGCCTCGCGGACAACCCGGTGGTGTGGGACCTCCAGGCCCGCTTCCCCCGGCTGCCGTAACGACGCTCCCCCGCCGGACCGTACGGCCGCTCAGTCCTCCACCCGCACCCCCAACTGCGCCGCGAACACCGGCGCCAGGTCGAGCAACTGCGGCGTGGAGATCACCGCCCCCGCGAGGGCGTCCACCCCGCGGGCGATCTCCAGCCGCTGGACGGTCCGCAGGTCGACGTCCTTCAGCCGCGCCCCGCCGAAGTCCGCCCCGACCAGCACGCAGTCCCGGAACTCCACCCTCTCCAGGGCCGCGCCCCCGAAGTCCGGCTCGTCGAGCACACACCCCTCGAAGACGACGTCCTTGAGCCGCGCCGCCCGCAGATTCACATAGTCGATCTTCCCGCCCCGGAACCACACTCTCTCCAGCACGGCCCCGTGCAACTGCGCCCCGCCGAGCCGCGCCTCCCTCACCTCCACGTCCCGCACCTGCGCCCCGGCCAGGTCCGTGCCCACGCCCCGTACCCCGTCGAGGACCGAGTCGAGGAAGCGGGCGGACGTCAGCCGCGTCCCGTCGAGCCCGCAGTCACGCACCGCGCAGTCCAGGAACCGGGCCCCCGCCCCGTCCTGCCCGGCCAGATCCAGGCCGGCGAACTCCCGGCCGTCGTAGTCGCCGTCCGGCTCCAGACCGCCCCCGTACGGCTCCAGCGGCGGCAGCCGCACCTCGGGCCGACGCGCCTCACGCACCGGGCGCACCCGGCCCGCTCCGTCCGCCCGGCCCGCTGCGTCCGCCCGGTCCGTCTTCGCCACGGTCCTCTTCCTCATACCCGCCATCGTGACGCACGCCACTGACAACGCCCCCGCGCCGATGTCACGAACGGGCCCCCGCCCCTCGTCCCCTTGGCGAACCCGACATGCGACACGAGGAGCCAGAGATGCGGAAGATCACGATCGTCGGCGGCGGCTTCGCGGGGCTCACCGCGGCCGTCACCGCGGCCGAGGCGGGCGCCGAGGTGACCCTGCACGAGGCCCACCACACCCTCGGCGGCCGGGCCCGCACGGCCACCGGCCCGTACCGCACCAATGAGGGACCGCACGCGCTCTACAACGGCGGCCCGCACTGGACCTGGCTGAAGCAGCGCGGCCTGCTCGGCCCGCTCGCCCCGCTCCCGCCCCTGGAGGCCGCCAAGCTCCGCTTCCACCACCGCGGCACCCTGCGCCGCCTGCCCCCGCTCGGTTTCCTCCGCCAGGCCCTCCGCACCGCCGACCGGGCCCCCGTCGACCTCGACTTCCACACCTGGGCCACCCGGCTCGCCGGCCCGGACGCGGCCCGCGCGGCCGCCGCGTACAGCGGGGTCGCGCTCTACCACCACGACCCGGGCGCGCTCTCGGCCCGCTTCGTACAGGAACGGCTGCACCGGGCCGCGGTGGTCCCGCCGGAGGCGCACTTCATCCAGGGCGGCTGGGGGCGGCTGATCGACCGGATGGCGGCGCGCGCCCGCGAGCTCGGCGTCCGGATCGAGACCTCGTCGCGGGTCGACGCCCTCGACGCGCTGCCGCTCGCCGACGGCCCGGTGATCGTCGCGACCGCCCTGCCGGCCGCCGCCCGGCTCCTCGGCGACCCGTCGCTGACCTGGGAGTCCGGCCGTACGGTGCTGTTCGACCTGGCGCTGCGGACCCGGAAGGGCGACCCGTTCGCGATCTCGGACCTGGACGCGCCCGGCTGGGTGGAACGGTTCACCACCCAGGACCCGGGCCTGGCCCCGGCCGGCGAGGAACTGATCCAGGCCCAGTTGCCGATCGGGCCGGCCCAGTCCAAGGCGGACGGCGTCGCCCACGCGGAGCGGCTGCTCGACCTGGGCTTCCGGGACTGGCGGGAGCGCACGGTGTGGCGGCGCGAGGCCGTCTCCCAGGGCCGTACGGGAGCGGTGGACCGCCCCGGCACCACCTGGCGCGACCGGCCGGCCATCGACCAGGGCGGCGGGATCTATCTGGTCGGCGACCAGGTCGCGGCGCCGGGCGTGCTGGCCGAGGTGTCGTTCACGAGCGCGGTGGAGGCGGTGTCCCTGGCCCTGCGGAAGGAGGCACTTGACCTCAAGTCCGCTTGAGGTCGAAAGCTGGACCCCACCACCGAGCGACACCACGGTCTCGACCCCGCGCACCGCGCGAACGAACAGGGGAGCCCCGCATGCACGCCATCCGCCTCCACGCCTTCGGCCCCGCCGAGAACCTCACGTACGAGGAGACCGCCGACCCGGTCCCCGGCCCCGGCCAGGTCCGTATCAAGGTCGCGGCGGCCGGCGTGCACCTCCTCGACACCGTGCTCCGCGAGGGCGGGACCGGCCCCTTCCCCGCCCCGGCCGCGCTGCCGACCGTCCCCGGCCGCGAGGTCGCCGGCACGGTGGACGCGCTCGGCGAGGGCACCGACCCGGCCTGGCTGGGCCGGCGCGTCGTCGCCCACCTCGGCATGGCACCCGGCGGCTACGCCGAACTCGCCGTCACCGACGCCGCCCGGCTGCACGCCCTGCCCGACCACCTGGGCGAGGCGGAGGCCGTCGCCATGATCGGCACCGGCCGCACCACCTTCGGCATCCTGCAATTCACCGGGCTCGGCCCCGAGTCGGTCGCGATCGTCCCGGCCGCGGCGGGCGGCATCGGCACCCTCCTCGTCCAGTACGCGAAGAACGCCGGCGCGACGGTGATCGGCCTGGCGGGCGGCCCGGAGAAGGTGGCCCGGGTGGCGGAGAACGGCGCGGACCTCGCGGTCGACTACAAGGAACCGTCCTGGCCCGAGCGGGTCCGCGCGTACCTCGGGGACCGCCGCGCGACGATCGTCTTCGACTCGGTGGGCGGCGTCACGGCCCGCGCCGCCGTCGACCTCCTCGGCAAGGGCGGACAGCACCTCGTCTTCGGCTGGTCCAGCGGCGCGGAACTCACCCTCACCGAGGAGGAGCTGACCGCCCGTGGGATCACCTCGGAGTCCGTCCTCGGCCCCGTGATGCTCCAGAAGGCCGGCGGCGACATCCGCACCCTCGAACTCGCCGCCCTCACCGCCGCCGCCGACGGCTCCCTCCGCCCCGCGGTCCAGCGCTTCCCCCTCTCGGAGGCGGCCGCGGCCCACCGCGCCCTGGAGACCAGGGGCACGATGGGCAAGGTGGTCCTGATCCCCTGAGGACCGCCCGAGTCCCCGGCCCCGGCTCGTGACGGCCCGAGGACCCGTCAGACCCCCAGCACGTCCCAGGAGTGCCCCTTGAACTCCTTCAGGAAGTCGGGGTGGTCCTCCCACATCCGGGCGACGGAGCGCAGCACGTCCCAGTTGTGCTCCAGCGCCTGGTCCACCACCTGCCGCAGCTCCGGCGCCGACTCCCGCTTCTCCACGAGCCCGTTCACGGCCGAAGCCGCCTGCACGGTGTACCGCAGCGCCCGCAGCGCCCGGGACGTGTCGTCCATCCCGAAGCCGTGGTCACTGCCGTTCTCGGGGTCGAAGAGCGGCGTGAGCCGCGCCTCGATGAAAGCGGTGATCCGCTCGAACCGCTGCTGAATGTCCATGTCCATGCCCCCCTTCCTACCGCCTCGCCCACCGTCCCGACGAACCGGCCGGCCCCTCCGCTCCCCCGGTGCCGAACCGGCCGGTGAGCCCTACGCCCCCGCCCCCAGCTCCTTCAGCGCGTCGTCCGTCAGCCGGTAGACCGTCCACTCGTCCTGAGGGCGGGCGCCGAGGGACTCGTAGAAGGCGATCGACGGGGCGTTCCAGTTCAGGACCGACCACTCCAGGCGCTCGTAACCGCGCTCCACGCAGATCCGCGCCAGCTCCGTCAGGAGGGCCTTGCCGTGGCCGCCGCCACGGAGGTCGGGGCGGACGTAGAGGTCCTCCAGATAGATACCGTGGACCCCGCGCCAGGTCGAGAAGTTGAGGAACCACAGGGCGAAGCCGGCGACCTCGCCGTCGGCGGTCTCGGCGATGTGCGCGTAGGCGGCGGGGCGGTCGCCGAAGAGCGCCTCGTGAAGCTGCTCGGGCGTGGCGCGGGCCTCGTCGAGGGCCTTCTCGTAGTCGGCGAGATCACGGATCATCCGGTGGATCACGGGGATGTCGGCAGGCGTGGCGGTACGGATCATGGGGCCAGCCTGCACCGGATCAGCCCCGCCTGGCCAGCAGGTTCCGCGCGATGCCCACCTGGTCCGGGTCGAGCGCCGGCTCGCCGTCCTCGACGTCCCACAGACCGTTCTGCAGCACCCGCCCCAGCGTCCAGGCCAGGGCCCGCCCGCGGTCGAGGCCCAGGTGCTCGGTGAGCAGGTCGAAGCGCCACAGGGTCTCCGCCGGATCCGGGCCGCCGCCGTCCTCGTCCCACAGGTCCGTGAGCGCCGGCAGCAGCTCGAAGCCCGGATCGCCGGCCAGCGGCTTCGGGTCGATGGCCAGCCACGGCTCGCGCTCGGCGGCCAGAATGTTGTCGTAGTGCAGGTCCCAGTGCAGCAACCGGTCCCCCGGCTCGCCCACGACCTCCCGTACCGCCGCCGCGCAGTCCCGCAGCAGCGCCGCGTCCTCCGCGCCGAGCCGGGCCGCGGCCGCCGGGACCGCCGCCAGCATGTCCGCCGCGATGTCGCCGAGCCGCCGCAGCCCGGGCGGCGCCGGGACCGCCACCAGCCGGCCCAGCAGACCGGCCAGGATCCGTACCGCCTCCCGGGAGTCCCCACGCTCCCCGGACTCCCCCAGCGTCGACAGGTGCCGCGTCTCGTCCGCCCGCTCCAGCAGCATCGTCCCCGTCCCCGGGTCGTGCTCCAGGAGCCGTACCGCCCCCGCGCCGCCCCAGATCCGCAGCGCGACCGGCTCCCCCTCCGTCTCCTCGTCCAGGAGCTGGAACTTGAGCGCGGCGGGAACGCCGTCCCGCGTCACCGGCAGCACCAGCGAGGCCACCCCGTACAGGGACGGGCCGCTCAGCCGCAGCCCCCACCGCTCCAGGAACTCCTCCGCCCGCGCGGGCAGCGCCGCGATGAACGCCCGCCCCGCCTCGCCGTTGTACCGCGCCTGCGACGCGGCCAGTTCCTCGGGTACGTGAATGCGAGCGTGGGTCACCCTCCGACCCTAGACACCCGCGTGCCGCGGCGCCTTCGAAAAACGTGCGCGACGAAACGCGTGACGGAAAACGTGCGCGACGGAAACGTGGGCGACGGAAAACGTGCGTGACGCCCGCGAGGCGGAGCCGGCGACGCGGCACAGGCGCCCGGGACCGGGGCGGCCCCGCACCACGGAATCCGCAGCCCCGGACCCGGGCGCGCCCCGGCCCCCCGCCCGTCGCCGGACGACCCGTATCCACAGGCCGGAGGCCCCGGTAACCTCCCGCGCACGGACCCGGAAGAGGGATGGACATGAGCACGAGCGGCACGGTCAACGGCGGCATTTCGTTCTGGTACGCCCAGGAGGGCGCCGCACCGCCCCGCGAACCGCTGCCCGGCGACCGCACCGCCGACGTCTGCATCGTCGGCGGCGGCTACACCGGCCTGTGGACCGCCTACTACCTCAAGAAGGCCGCCCCCTTCCTCGACATCACCGTCCTCGAGGCCGCCTTCTGCGGCTACGGCGCCTCCGGCCGCAACGGCGGCTGGCTCTACAACGGCATCGCCGGCCGCGACCGCTACGCCCGCCTCCACGGCCACGAGGCCGCCGTACGCCTCCAGCACGCCATGAACGACACCGTCACCGAGGTCGTCGACGTCTGCGCCGCCGAGGGCATAGACGCCGACATCCACCGCGGCGGCGTCCTGGAGATCGCCCACTCCCCCGCCCAACTCGCCCGCCTCAAGGACTTCCACGCCGCCGAACTCGCCTTCGGCGAGAAGGACCGCGAACTGTACGGCGCCCGCGAGACCGCCGAACGCATCCGCGTCACCGGCGCCGTCGGCTCCACCTGGACCCCGCACGGCGCCCGCCTCCACCCGGTCAAGCTCGTCAAGGGCCTCGCCGACGCCGTCGAGACGCTCGGCGTCACCCTCCACGAGTCCACCCCGGTCACCGAGATCCGCCCCAAGCACGCCGTCACCCCCTACGGCACGGTCCGCGCGCCCTACGTGCTGCGCTGCACCGAGGGCTTCACCGCCTCCCTCGCCGGCCAGCGCCGCACCTGGCTCCCGATGAACTCCTCCATGATCGCCACCGAGCCGCTCACCGACGCCCAGTGGGACTCCATCGGCTGGGAGGGCCTGGAGACCCTCGGCGACATGGCCCACGCCTACATGTACGCCCAGCGCACCGCCGACGGCCGCATCGCGCTGGGCGGCCGGGGCGTCCCGTACCGCTTCGGCTCGAAGACCGACAACGACGGCCGCACCCAGCCGCAGACCGTCGCCGCCCTCCGCGACATCCTCGTCCGCTTCTTCCCGCAGCTCGCGGGCGTCGGCATCGCCCACGCCTGGTCCGGCGTCCTCGGCGTGCCCCGCGACTGGTGCGCCACCGTCACCCTCGACCGCTCCACCGGCCTCGGCTGGGCGGGCGGTTACGTCGGCTCCGGCGTCGCCACCACCAACCTCGCCGCCCGCACCCTGCGCGACCTCATCCAGCAGGACTCGGGCCAGTCCGGCCCCACGGACCTGACCACCCTGCCCTGGGTCGACCACCGGGTCCGCAAGTGGGAGCCGGAACCGCTGCGCTGGCTCGGCGTCCAGACCATGTACGCCGCCTTCCGCGGCGCCGACCGGCGCGAGTCCGCGGCCCGCACGACCGCCACCGACCGCGTCGCGCTCCTCGCCAACCGCCTCAGCGGCCGCTGACCACGGGAGGGGGCGCCCACCGCGCCCCCGCGCCCCCTCCCCCTTCGGCCCGGAAGCCCCCTCGCCCCTTCAGCCCTGCGGCCCCTCAGCCCTCAGCCCTGCGGCCCCTCAGCCCTCGGCCCTTCAGCCCTGCGGACCCTCGGCCCTGCGACCCCCGGCCCCCTCAGCGCACCTCGATCCCGAAATCCCCTACCAGCTCGGCGAGCCCGCCCCGATAGCCCTTCCCGCCGAGGACGAAGTCCCAGTCACCGCCCTCCCGGCGCCGGAACGACCCCAGCACCAGCGCCGTCTCCCCGGCCCGCCCCTCCGACACCCTCAGCCGGTCCAACTCCGTCCCCGAGTCGTCCCGCAACACGATCCCCGCGTCCACGAACCCCGCCAGATCCGCGTCCGGATTCACCTCCGGGTCCACCGCCGCCACCAGCACCAGCCGGTCCGCCCGCCGCGGCAGGGCGTCGAAGCCCACCCGTATCGCCGCCTTGTCCCCCGCCGGAGCCGTCACCATCGCCACGGAACCGTCCGGCGTCGCCGCGTTGTTGAAGAACACGAACCACTCGTCCCCGAGCACCCGGCCGCCCTCACACACCAGCGCGCACACATCCAGCGCCACCGACCCCGACCAGACCATGCCGAGCAGATTGAAACCCTCGTCCTCCTCGGCCGGCGCCTCCGCCGGCGCCACCGGCGCCGCGACCCCCGCCCCGGGCCCGAGCCGCCCCTGAAGACCATGCTGATGCAGCAGGTCCACCAGCTCCGTCCCCGAGATGAGAGTCAGCGGCTTGCCGTTGGCGAAGGCGTACGACCCCGGACCGAACTTCGACGTCGTGACGAGCACCCCCTTGTTCGCGCCCGCGTCCTGCACCGTCCCGAAGAGGTCCCGCACCGCACTCGGCGGCACCGTGTTCCGATACCGCTTCACCTGCACCACGATCGACCCACCACTGATCGGATCCGGGTCCAGCGCCTGGACGTCCACCCCACCGTCGTTCGACCGCCGCGTCGTCACCGCCTGCAGACCCCGCGCCCGGAACAGCTCGGCCACCAGCCCCTCGAACGCGATCGGATCCATCGCCAGCAGATCCGGCTCCTCACCGTCCCCCTGCGACACCACCCCCGAACCCACCTGCTCCGGCAGCGCCAGCGGCTGCACCGCCACCCGCTCGTCCGGCTTCGCCGACAGACGACCCCCCAGCGCACCCGTCACACACTCGACCGCACCGACCAACTCCAGGTTCAGCTCCTCGAAGACCGACCGCCCCACCGCCACCGACGCCACACACACCCGACCGGCCAGCCCCGTCGCGGGATCCACCCCACCGACGAAACCGTTCAGCGTCACCCTCTCCAAGGCCCCGAAACGGTCCGCGGCGAACAGCTCCCGCAGCGCCAGCAGCACACACTGCGCCAGCACACCCCGATACAGCGCCCGCCGCTGCGTGGCGGGCCGCGCGACCTCCCTCTCCTGATCCGTGCTCGGCAGGTACTTGACCCCCTTCGCCGCCGGCACCACCTCGTACCCCGGCAGATCCCAGTCGAGCACCAACGCCCGCGCCGCCCGGTCGTACGCCGCCGACACCTCCCGCGGAAAACCGTCCGGCCACGCCGTCGACGCGTACAGGACCGCCGAGAAGAACTCGACCGCCGTATCCGGCTCGCCGACCCTCAGCGCCTCCGCCATCGCCGCGATGCCCCCGTTGTGCCGGCGGATCTCCGCCAGCCGCGCCGCCGCCCACTCCTCGTACTGCCGCCGATACGCCGCCAACTGCTCGACCCGCCGCGCCTCGGCCGCCTGCGCCGCGTACCAGTCCCGCTCGAACGCCGCCCGCGCCTCCTGCTCCTCCTGCGCCCGCCCCGCCGCCGTCCACGCCGACCCCCGCGGCCGGTAGAACCGCTGGTCCGGCATCGCCACCGGCTCCGCGAGCCGCCCCGGCGCGAAAGGCTCCACCTCCTCCGGCTGCCGCAACGACTCCACGTCGAACGGCGCCTGCCGGCACCCCGCGGCCAGCAACCCCTCCAGCACCGCCACCCGCTCGTCCAGCTCCCGCGTCCGCCGCAGCGCGTCGGCATCCCGATGCCGCCGGTACTCCGCCCGCTGCTCCCGCTGCATCCGCGCCACATCACGCTCGTGCGCCCGCTGCGCCCGCTCGACCTCCCGCTGCCGACGCACCACCGCCTGGAGCTGCCCCTCCCGCTCCCGCTGCGCCACCCGCTGCGCCTCGGCCCAAACCCCGATCAACCCACTGGAACGCCGGCCCATCCGCCGCACCCCTCCCCGGAAAACACCCCTCGCGCATACGCCCCCGTAACGCACAAGTGTCCCGGACCTGAGAGGTCCGGGACACGAGTTTCGCGGAGCCCCCTGTCGGGTTCGAACCGACGACCCCCGCTTTACAAGAGCGGTGCTCTGGCCAGCTGAGCTAAGGAGGCAGCGAGTGCAGTGTAACGAACCCCCGCCCGCCGGAGGTCGGAAATCTCACCTCCTCCGGAGTGCTGACAGATCCGGCCCCGCCGGGTAGCGTCACCCGCAGTTCACTCAGGTGGACTACACCACATCCTTCCTTTACTCGGATCGTCCGGCACGTTCCTGCCGGTGAAGGGACACATCACCATGGCTTCCGTCACCTATGACAAGGCGACCCTGGTCTACCCCGGCGCCGAAAAGCCCTCCGTCAACGAGCTGGAGATCGAGATCGCCGACGGCGAGTTCCTCGTTCTCGTCGGCCCCTCCGGCTGTGGCAAGTCGACCTCGCTGCGCATGCTGGCCGGCCTGGAGGACGTCACCTCCGGTGCCATCCGCATCGGCGACCGCGACGTCACGCACCTGCCCCCGAAGGACCGGGACATCGCCATGGTGTTCCAGAACTACGCGCTGTACCCGCACATGACCGTCGCCGACAACATGGGCTTCGCGCTCAAGATCGCCGGCGTCAACAAGAGCGAGATCCGCGCCAAGGTCGAGGAAGCGGCGAAGATCCTCGACCTCACCGAGTACCTGGACCGCAAGCCGAAGGCGCTCTCCGGCGGTCAGCGCCAGCGTGTCGCCATGGGCCGCGCGATCGTCCGCGAGCCGCAGGTCTTCCTCATGGACGAGCCGCTGTCGAACCTCGACGCCAAGCTCCGCGTCTCGACCCGTACGCAGATCGCGAGCCTCCAGCGCCGCCTGGGCATCACCACCGTGTACGTGACGCACGACCAGACCGAGGCGCTCACCATGGGCGACCGGGTCGCGGTCCTCAAGGACGGCCTGCTCCAGCAGGTCGACACCCCGCGCAACATGTACGACAAGCCCGCCAACCTCTTCGTCGCCGGCTTCATCGGCTCCCCGGCCATGAACCTGATCGAGGTCCCGATCACCGACGGCGGCGTGAAGTTCGGCGCGAGCATCGTCCCGGTCTCCCGCGACGCCATCGCCGCCGCGTCCGCCAAGGGCGACACCACCGTCACGGTCGGCGTCCGCCCCGAGCACTTCGACGTGTCGGGCCCGACGAGCAAGGACGGCCTGGCGGTGACCGTGAACGTGGTCGAGGAGCTCGGCTCCGACGGCTTCGTATACGGCTCCACCCGCGTCGGCGGCGAGGACAAGGACCTCGTGGTCCGCGTCGGCGGCCGCGAGGTCCCGGCCAAGGGCTCCACGCTGCACGTCGTCCCGCGCTCCGCCGAGCTGCACGTCTTCTCGAGCTCGACGGGCGAGCGTCTCTCCGACTGACGCACCGCGCCCACGGCGCTCTCCGTACGGCCTCGTCCCCGCTTGCGGGGGCGGGGCCGTTCGCGTACAGGAGGCATGAAACACCGAGTCGGCGAAAACCCCGGCAGAACTGGGCATGGGGGCCCAAGTCCGCTCCCCCGCGTCAACACGGGATTCGAAAAGCAGCATCGAACCATCCCTCGCGAGAGTGACTAAATGTCGCCATATCACTACCGCCCGCTACGCTCGCCTGCGTGACTCACACTGCCCGCCGCATCGGCCGCTCTCTCGCCCTCGTCCTGCCCGTCGTCCTGGTGCTCTCCGGAACGCTCGCGGTGTCCGCCGTTCCGTGGGCCGGCCAGGCCACCGGGACCCAGATGCTGACCGCGTCCTCCACGGACGTCTCGGTCCGGGCCAAGTCCCGCGCACCGCAGGATATTCTCCGCGACCAGCTCCTCGCAGAGCTTCAGGAGAAGGACCCCGGCGTCGCCCTCACCCACCTCCAGCGCGAGGTGGAGAACCGGCCGTCGCTCGCCAAGCACTGCATGTCCATCGCGAAGGCCCTCGGCGCCGCCGCCGTCCGCCACTACGGACCCACGCGCGCCCAGTCCTACTCGCGTCCCGTCTGCGACACCTCCTTCGCGTACGGCGTCCTGCACGCCGCCGGCTGAGCCGGGCGAGCGACTCCCGGTCGGCCTGCCGTACACCGCATATCGTTCCCGGTATGCATACCTCCCCGACGCAGGCCGTGGTCCTGGCGGGCGGCCAGGGCTCGCGGCTGCGCCCGTACACCGACGACCGCCCCAAGCCGATGGTCGAGATCCCGGGCACCGGGACCCCGATCATCGGCCATCAGCTTTCCTGGCTCGCCGCGGAGGGCGTGACCCACGCCGTCGTCTCCTGCGGTCACCTCGCCGAGGTGCTCCAGGAGTGGCTGGCGGCCGCGAAGCTGCCCCTCGACGTGACCACCGTCGTCGAGTCCGAGCCGCTGGGCCGGGGCGGCGGCCTCAAGTACGCGGCCGCGCACCTGCCCGAGCCCGGGCAGCCCTGGTACGCGACCAACGGTGACATCTGGACCCGCTTCTCACTGCGGGAGATGGCCGACTTCCACGCCGAACGCGACGCCACCGCCACCCTCGCGCTGGCCCGGCCGCGGATCCCCTGGGGCGCCGTCGAGACCGACGCCTTCGGCCACATCACCGACTTCATCGAGTCGCCGCCGTCGCCGTACCTCATCAACGCCGGCGTGTACGTCTTCTCCGCGGCCTTCACGGATCTGCTGCCCGAGCGCGGCGACCACGAGCGCACCACCTTCCCCCGGCTGGCCCGGGAGCGGCGGCTGGCCGGCTTCCCGCTGCCGCAGGGCGCCTACTGGCGGGCCATCGACACCGCCAAGGACCTCACCGAGGCGGCCAAGGAGCTCGCCGCGCACGCCTGAGGGGTCCCTGAGCCTGAGTGCACCCCGACTGCCACCTGAGCGCCCCCTGAGGGACAGCCCCGCCATGCCGAAGGGGCGGCACCACGAGGACTCGTGGTGCCGCCCCTTCGCCGTACGGGCTCCCGTACTGGGTCCCGTACGGGTCCCGTACGGGCTCCCGCCGCTCAGCCCAGCAGGCCGCCGATCGGGTTGCGCGCCCCGCCCGAGGTCGAGCCGCCGTCCGTCGAGCCGCTGCTGCTTCCGCTCGTCGGCGTCCCGCTCGTGCCGCCCGAGGTCGAGTCGGAGCTGGAGGAGGACGGAGCCGTCGTACGCGACTGGCTCGGGCTGCGCGTTCCGCTGGTCGCGCTCGGGCTGCCCTGCTCACGCCGGGTCTCCCGCGCCGACTCCTTCGGCGTGGCCTCCTCCTCCTTCTCCTGCTCGCCGCTCGCCCCGGTCGTCGCCGACGGCTTCGGGCTCTTCGGGGCCTTGCGGGTCGGGCTGCTCGCTCCCGGTTCCTTCGGCAGCGGCTGCCCGGGGAGGTGGTTGACCGGGTCGTCGTTGGGGCCCGGCACCGTGACCATCTCGGTCGACCGCACCGCGCCGCCGAGCATCGAGCCGATCAGCAGCGTGAGGCCGACGACCACGGCCGCGACGACCGTGCCGCGCCGCAGCACGCGGCGGCGCAGGTCCCACAGCTCGGCGCGCGGGCCGAGCCGCCGCCATGCCTCGCCGGCGAGCCGGCCGTCGATCGAGTACACCGGGGCGCCCGCGATGATCAGCGGCGACCAGGCGGCCAGGTAGATGATGTCCGGCGCGTCGTAGACCGGCACGGTCTTCCAGCTCACGGTGAGGATCAGCGCGGCCGAGAGCAGCGCGCCGACCACGGCCGCGACCCGCTGCCACAGGCCGAGGACCGTGAGGACGCCGACGACGACCTGGAGGAAGGCGACGGTCAGTCCGGCGCCGACCGGGTGCTGGAGGGCGAAGTCGCGCAGCGGCTCGGCGAGCGCCCAGGGGTGCAGCGAGTTGAGCCACTTGACCATGGAGCCGCGCTCGCCACCGTCGAAGTAGACGGGGTCGCAGAGCTTGCCCATGCCCGCGTAGATGGAGATGAAGCCGAGGAAGACCCGGAGCGGCAGGAGCACCACCCCGAGGTTCATCCGGCGGCCGGGGTAGTAGGCGTGCCGCACCGGGTCCGCGCCGTGCCGGTGCGGGGAGCGGGCGTCGGGGTCGGCGCCCTCGTCGTACGCCTCGGGCTCGATGGCGTACAGATCGTCGTAGGCCCCCTCCGCGCGCCGCATCGGCGGCAGCAGCGGGGCGGCCGGGCCGGCGGGCACCACGGGCGTGGGCATGGTGTCGTCGATGCGCGGGATGGTCTGGGTGGTCGGCTCCAGGGTGGCGACGCCCGGGGCGGACGACTCGCGGACGGCCTGGAGGAGACCGGTGGCGCCGGGGGAGGACTTCCCGGTCCACACGACGGGCCTGCGGCGGGCCGTTCCGGCACCGGCCGCACCGGCGGCGGCACCGATTCCGGCGGCTCCCGCGAGGGCGGCGATCCGGGGGTTCGCGGCGAACTTCGGCTGTTGGGCCGGCGCGAGCCGCACACGGAAGCTGGCGTGGTTCACGATCACCTGGGCGGGATCGGAATCCACCTTGACCATGCTCAGCGCGGGCTGATCGTCGAACCCCGGCCGGGGCGTTCTGGTGTCCACACTCATCTAACCGAGTGACGCGGGGTTAGGACACTGCCTTGACGGGCCCCAAATGTCGGAGGCCCGTCAAGATCACGGCCGGGGCGCCTCCCCCGTTCGGGTCAGCGCGAGCGGTACGGGGTTCGACGCGAGCGGTACGGGGTTCAGCCCATGCGGCGGCGGGCCGCCTCGTAGAGCACGACACCCGCGGCGACACCGGCGTTCAGCGACTCGGCGCCGCCCGGCATCGGGATGCGGACCAGGAAGTCGCAGGTCTCGCCGACCAGGCGGGACAGGCCCTTGCCCTCGGAGCCGACCACGATGACGACCGGGCCGGCCAGCGCCTCCAGCTCGTGGACCTCGGTGTCGCCGTCGGCGGCGAGGCCGACGACGGTGAGGCCCGCCTTCTGGTACTGCTCCAGGCAGCGGGTGAGGTTGGTGGCGCGGGCCACGGGCGTACGGGCGGCGGTGCCGGCCGAGGTCTTCCAGGCGCCGGCGGTCATGCCGGCCGCGCGCCGCTCGGGCACGACCACGCCGTGGCCGCCGAAGGCGGAGACGGAGCGGACGACGGCGCCGAGGTTGCGCGGGTCGGTGACGCCGTCGAGGGCGACGATCAGCGGGTCCTCGTGGTCGTCGAAGGCCGCCTCGGCGAGGTCCTCGGGGTGCGCGTACTCGTAGGGCGGGACCTGGAGGACGAGGCCCTGGTGGTTGAGGCCGTTCGTCATCCGGTCCAGCTCGGGGCGCGGCGCCTCCATGATGTTGATGTTGCCGCGGCCGGTGGCGAGGCTCAGGGCCTCGCGCACGCGCTCGTCGTTGTCGATGAACTGCTGGACGTAGAGCGTGGTGGCGGGCACGCCGTCGCGCAGCGCCTCGAAGACCGGGTTGCGGCCGACGACCATCTCCGACTGGCCCTTGCCGCCGCGGCGGGCGACGGGCTTGCGCTTGGCCGCGTTCCGGGCCATGGCGTTGGAGACGCGATATGCCTTGTGGCCCTTGCGGTTCTCGGCCTTGGGCGTCGGGCCCTTGCCCTCGAGGGAGCGGCGTCGCTTGCCACCGCTGCCGACCGTCGCGCCCTTCTTGTTGGACGTGCGGCGGTTCCTGCGCTGGCTGTTCCCGGCCATGACTACCTGTTTCCTCTACTGCGTAAGTGAAGCCTGTAAGTGAAGTGTGCCGCCCGGGGCCCCGGACGGCACATTCATCAGCGGTCTAGCGGTTGCCCAGCGTCCAGCGGGGGCCGTCGGGGCCGTCCTCGACGGCGAGTCCGGAGCGGTTGAGCTGGTCGCGGATGGCGTCCGCGGTCGCCCAGTCCTTGCGCTCGCGGGCGGACTCGCGCTGTTCGAGCACGAGCCGTACGAGGGTGTCGACGACGCCGTGGAGTTCCTCGCCGCGGTCGCTCTCCTCGGCCCACTGGGGGTCGAGCGGGTCGAGGCCGAGGACGCCGAGCATGGCGCGCACCTCGGAGAGGCGGGCGATGGCCTCGTCCTTGTCGTCGGCGGCCAGGGCGCTGTTGCCCTGGCGGACGGTGGTGTGGATGATCGCGAGCGCGTGGGGCACGCCGAGGTCGTCGTCCATGGCCTCGGCGAAGGCCGGCGGCACCTCGGCGGCGGGGGCGACGGGCGACCCGGCCTTCTCGGTGGCGCGCTGGACGAAGCCCTCGATGCGGGCGAACGCCGCCTCGGCCTCGCGCAGGGACTCCTCGCTGTACTCGATCATCGAGCGGTAGTGCGGGGTGCCCAGGTAGTAGCGCAGGACGATGGGGCGCCAGTTCTTCACCATCTCGGAGACGAGGACGCTGTTGCCGAGCGACTTCGACATCTTCTCGCCGCTCATGGTGACCCAGGCGTTGTGCACCCAGTAGTGGGCGAAGTCGTCGCCGAACGCCTTGGCCTGGGCGATCTCGTTCTCGTGGTGGGGGAAGATCAGGTCGAGGCCGCCGCCGTGGATGTCGAAGGCGGAGCCGAGGTACTTGTGGGCCATCGCCGAGCACTCCAGGTGCCAGCCGGGACGGCCGCGGCCCCATGGGGTCTCCCAGTCGGGCTCGCCCGGCTTGGTGGCCTTCCACATGGCGAAGTCGCGCGGGTCGCGCTTGCCGGTGATGCCCTCCTCGGGGGGCTGGCGCAGGTCGTCGATGTCCTGGTTGGACAGGGACAGGTAGCCGGGGAAGGAGCGCACGTCGAAGTAGACGCTGCCGTCGGCCTCGTAGGCGTGGCCGCGCTCGATGAGGCCGCGCATCATCTCGACCATCTCGGTGACGTGGCCGGTGGCGCGCGGCTCGTAGGTCGGCGGCAGGCAGCCGAGGGCACGGTAGCCGTCGTTGAAGGCGCGCTCGTTCTCGTAGCCGATGGACCACCAGGGGCGGCCCTGGTCGGCGGCCTTGGCGATGATCTTGTCGTCGATGTCGGTGACGTTGCGGACGAACGTGACGTCGTAGCCGCGGTACGCGAACCAGCGGCGCATGATGTCGAAGTTCAGGCCCGACCGGATGTGCCCGATGTGCGGGGCGGCCTGCACGGTCGCGCCACAGAGGTAGATCGAGACACAGCCCGGCTTGATCGGGGTGAAGTCACGGATCTGCCGGGCGCTGGTGTCGTACAGGCGAATGGTCACGGGTCCAGGGTAGTGGGCGGCGGACAGTGCGCTGCGACCGATTCCCGCTCGGGCGGCGACTTTTTCGGGCGCGGGGCTGCCGGGCGGTCGGGGCGAGGGGGGCGGACCGGGCCGCCGTCGGGGCGGCCCGGTCGCCGGGGCTACGGCGCGGGGGTGCGGTACACGAGGGCCGTCGCGAGGGCCGCCAGGCCCTCGGCGCGGCCGGTGAGGCCGAGGCCGTCGGTGGTGGTGCCGGAGACGGAGACGGGCGCGCCGGCCGCCTCGCCGAGGGCCTTCTGCGCCTCGTCGCGGCGCTTGCCGATCTTGGGGCGGACGCCGACGACCTGGACGGCGATGTTGCCGATCTCGTAGCCCTCGGCGCGGACGATGCGCGCGGCCTCGGCGAGGAGGGTGACGCCGGAGGCGCCGGACCACTCGGGCCGGGACGTGCCGAAGTGGGCGCCGAGGTCGCCGATGCCGGCGGCCGAGAAGAGCGCGTCGCAGGCGGCGTGGGCGGCGACGTCGCCGTCGGAGTGCCCGGCGAGCCCGTACCCGTCGCTGTCGGAGTCCTCCCAGAGGAGGCCGGCGCACCACAGCTCGCGGCCCTTCTCGAAGGCGTGGACGTCGGTGCCGATGCCCGTGCGGGGCAGCAGGGGGAGGTCAGAAGCCATCGTTGGCCCTCCTGCGGGCGAGTACGGCCTCGGCGAGGACGAGGTCGAGGGGGCGGGTCACCTTGAACGCCTCCTCGTGGCCGGGGACGACGACCACGGGCGCGCCGAGCTTCTCGACCATGCCGGCGTCGTCGGTCGCGCCTTCGCCGGTGAGGGCGATGGTGGCGTGGGCGTTGACGAGGGTGTCGCGGTCGAAGCCCTGCGGGGTCTGTACGGCGCGGAGGCGGGCGCGGACCGGGGTGGCGACGACCTGCTCGGGGTCGCCGTTCTTTTCGGCCGGCTCGACCTCCTTGACGGTGTCGGCGACGGGCAGCGCGGGGACGACGGCGACGGCCCCGTCCCGTACCGCCTCGATGACGGCGTCGACGGTGTCGACGGGTACGAGGGGGCGGGCGGCGTCGTGGACGAGGACGGTGGTGATGTCCTCGGGGAGCGCCTGGAGGCCGAGGTGGACGGACTCCTGGCGGGTGTCGCCGCCGGGGACGACCACGTAGTCGGTGCGGTCGGGCAGCGCGTGGGTGTCGAGGAGGTTCTTGACCTCGGCGGCCCCATCGGCGGGCGCGACCACGACGACGAGGGAGACGGCGCGGGAGGCGGCCATCGCCCGGACGGCGTGGATGAGCATGGGTGTGCCGTTCAGCGCGCGCAGCGCCTTGGGGGCGCCCGGGCCGAGGCGCACGCCCCGGCCGGCCGCGGGAATCACCACGGCGGTACGTGGAGGACGCGCTTCGTCTGTCATCGGTTGCACTCCGGCAGGTTTGTTTCCGCGGACGAGGTGGGTATGGCGTCAGCAAGCTGATGGAGACGCCTCGACCGGGCCCTTTCCGTGACGACGGTCGGGGCGTCGCCATGCGAGGCGTCGCCGTGCGAGAGCCGCGGGTCAGGGGGTCGGGAGAAGAGAGACGAACATGCCGCGGTGCCCGGCGACGGCACTGTGGAATCACGAGGATTCACAGCGCACCGACGGGCACCGCGGCATGTGCTGGGCTTGGCATGGACGCCAGGCGTCAGACGGTTCGGACAGCAGGCGTCAGGAGGCGAGCACCTCGTCGAGGAGTGCCTCGGCCTTGTCCTCGTTGGTGTTCTCCGCGAGGGCCAGCTCGCTCACCAGGATCTGGCGCGCCTTGGCGAGCATGCGCTTCTCGCCGGCGGACAGTCCGCGCTCGCGCTCCCGGCGCCACAGGTCGCGCACCACTTCGGCGACCTTGATGACGTCGCCGGAGGCGAGCTTCTCCAGATTTGCCTTGTAGCGACGAGACCAGTTCGTGGGCTCCTCGGCGTACGGTGCGCGCAGCACCTCGAAGACCCGGTCCAGCCCGTCCTGACCGACCACGTCGCGAACACCGACGAACTCCGCATTGTCCGCCGGCACACGAACCGTCAGGTCGCCCTGCGCGACCTTGAGCACCAAGTAGGTCTTGTCCACGCCTTTGATCTGGCGAGTTTCGATGGCCTCGATCAGCGCGGCCCCGTGATGGGGATAGACCACGGTGTCGCCAACCTTGAACGTCATGTGACAGGTACCCCTTCCGTGGCTATCCAGGGTAACACGGATACGGCTTCTTCTGAATGGCGTTTTCGCAGGTCAGGGCATATCTCGGGGCTTGACAACAGCGACGC
Source organism: Streptomyces sp. NPDC006339 (assembly GCF_040612775.1). Lineage (NCBI taxonomy): Bacteria > Bacillati > Actinomycetota > Actinomycetes > Kitasatosporales > Streptomycetaceae > Streptomyces > Streptomyces sp. NPDC006339. The sequence continues at coordinate 4,611 of NZ_JBEXQW010000038.1, read as the reverse complement.
GGACGTGCTGCGGCGGGCTTCCGGAAGACGGTATTCGCAGGTGGGAGCGGCTGCGTGGACACAGAGAAACACCCACGTTACAGGTGCGGAGAGGGGTGTGAAGAAGGGGTGATGTCCCGGTTTGCCGGGTTCGGTGTGGCCTGCTTCACGTACTCCGTTCGAGGATCGGTCACCCGTACGGACGGATTCTCGAATTGATCACCGGGGACCGGTCGGATTTTTTCGGAGGACTTCGAAGGACCCGGACGGAGGAATGCGGGACCGGGTGCCGAATTGATCACGACGGATATGTGAACGGCGGGCCAATGGGTCGTGATCCGGCCACGTCGGCGTGTTCGTGACGGTGGCCCGCGACGGCGGCCGTGGCAGGCCGGATGCGCGGAGGGGCGGGTCGGGTGCGGGACGGAGAGTGCGGCTCGGTAACCTAAGCGCGCTGACACACCTTTAGTCGTCCCTAGCCTGTCCGTACGTCCTAGGAGTTGCCGCCGCCGTGAGCCGCAGCCTTCGACGCGGCGCCCTCGCCGCCACCGCCCTCGTGATCTCGATCGCCTCGCTCTCCGCCTGTGGGGCGGGCAACGACGCTCAGACGCTCGGTGTCCGGCCGGACAACGCCGCCGTCACGGTGGAAGACGTCCAGATCCAGAACGCCGTCGTGATCACCCAGCCCGAGCCGGGCGCGGAGGGTCCCGCGGTCGTCTCCGCGACCGTCTTCAACAACGGCCGGTCCGACGAGACCCTGGAGTCCATCAGCCTGCCGGGCACCAACGCCAAGGTGACGCTGAAGGCGGCCCAGGGCTCCGGCCCGATCACCGTCCCGGCCGGCGGCTCGGTCGTCATCGGCGGCAAGGGCAACGCGTCCGCCACCATCGAGAACGGCCGCGAGGCCGCGAAGAACGGCGACGCGCAGAAGGTCGTCTTCAAGCTGAGCAAGACCGGTGACGTGGAGCTGGAGGCGTTCGTCGTCCCCGCGACCAGCTACTTCAAGGACTTCGGCCCGGCCGAGATCCCGAAGCCCCCGGCCGCCACGCCGTCGGGCACCGCCACCCCGTCCGGCACGGCGACGCCGGGCCACGGTGCCGCGACGCCGGGCCACGGCGCGGGCGCCACGTCCACCCCGACGGGCGAGGCGAGCCACTCGGCCGGCCACTGAGCCCCGTAGCCACACGTGAAGGGCGCCCCCTCCCGGGAGGGGGCGCCCTTCACGTACGTACAGAGGGCGCGGCCGGGGAGGCCGCGGCCCGCCGCGCTCTACGGCTCGAACTTGTAGCCCAGGCCCCGCACCGTCACCAGGTACCGGGGCGCGCCCGGGTCCGGCTCGATCTTCGCCCGGAGGCGCTTCACGTGGACGTCGAGGGTCTTGGTGTCGCCCACGTAGTCCGCGCCCCAGACGCGGTCGATGAGCTGCATGCGGGTCAGGACGCGGCCCGCGTTGCGCAGCAGCATCTCCAGGAGGTCGAACTCCTTCAGGGGGAGGTCGACCTTGCCGCCGGCGACGGTGACCACGTGCCGGTCGACGTCCATGCGGACCGGACCGGCCTCCAGGGCGGCGGGGGTGACCTCCTCCGGCTCGCCGCGGCGGCGCAGGACCGCGCGGATGCGGGCGACCAGCTCCCGCGAGGAGAAGGGCTTGGTCACGTAGTCGTCGGCTCCTATCTCCAGGCCGACGACCTTGTCGATCTCGCTGTCCTTGGCGGTCACCATGATGACCGGGACGTTCGACCGGCCGCGGAGCTGGCGGCACACCTCCGTACCGGGCAGGCCCGGCAGCATCAGGTCGAGGAGGACGAGATCCGCTCCGTTGCGCTCGAACTCGTCGAGGCCGTCGGGCCCGGTCGCCGCGACGGCGACCTCGAAGCCTTCCTTGCGGAGCATGTACGACAGGGCGTCGCTGAAGGATTCCTCATCCTCGACGACAAGCACTCGGGTCACGGAAGGACCTCCGGGGCGGGGAGCGGTTCGGTCATGAGATCGGGGGTGGTCGAGGCGGTCGCGGAGGAGGACCGGCGGTCCCGTACGGCGCCCGCCTCGGGCAGCCGCAGGGTGAAGGTGGACCCCTGGCCCTCGGTGCTCCACACCGTGACCTCCCCGCCGTGCGAGGCGGCCACGTGCTTCACGATGGCCAGGCCCAGACCCGTACCGCCGGTGGCACGGGAGCGGGCGGGGTCGACGCGGTAGAAGCGCTCGAAGATGCGCTCCTTGTCCTTGTCGGGGATGCCGATGCCCTGGTCGGTCACGGCTATCTCGATCATGTCGCCGCCGGGCGCCGCGACGCGGCGGGCGGCGATGCCGACCCGGGTGTGGGCCGGGGAGTAGTTGACGGCGTTCTCGACGAGGTTGCCGAGCGCGGCGGCGAGCTGCCCGCGGCTGCCCCAGACGAACAGGTCCGAGGTCCCGCCGGACGCCATCGTGATCTGCTTCGTGGACGCGGTGTGCCGGGAGCGGTCGATCGCCTCGGCGACCAGCTCGTCCACCCGCACCGGCTCGGAGTCCTCCAGCGGGTCGTCGTTCTGCACCCGCGAGAGGTCGATGAGCTCCTGTACGAGGTTGGTCAGGCGGGTCGCCTCGATCTGCATCCGGCCCGCGAAGCGGGTGACCGCCTCGGGGTCGTCCGAGGCGTCCATGACGGCCTCGGAGAGCAGGGAGAGCGCGCCGACGGGCGTCTTGAGCTCGTGGCTCACGTTGGCGACGAAGTCGCGCCGTACCGCTTCGATACGGCGGGCCTCGGTCAGGTCCTCGACGAGCAGCAGCACGAGCCGCGACCCCAGCGGGGCGACCCGGGCGGAGACGGCGAGGGCCTCGCCGCGGCCGGTGCCGCGCCGGGGCAGGTCGAGCTCGACCTGGCGTATCTCCCCGTCGCGGCGGGTGTCGCGGGCCATGTTGAGCATGGGCTCGACGGCCAGCTTCCCGCCCCGGACCAGGCCGAGGGCGTACGCCGCCGAGCTGGCCTTGACCACGGAGTCGCTCTCGTCGAGGACGACCGCGGAGGAGCGCAGCACGGACAGCACGGTGTCGACGCCGGGCGGCAGCACGGCGTCGGTGTGCAGGGAGGTGCGGGTGGGTCGCGCCTGGTCGCGCTCGCTCCAGCGGAACGCCAGCATGGCGATCACGCCGGTGCACACGCCGGCGATAGCGGCCAATGCGGCGACCGCCGCGTTCACGTCCATGCCATCCAGGTTATGCGGGTCGGCTGACACTCTCCCAGCCGTCCGAGTGGCTCCTCGAACAGTCGTCGCCCAGAGTTCACCGAGGAGACGGTGGTGGTTCATTTGACCCGAGGGAGGTCGCGGCGCAGGTCGCCCAGAGTTCACCTGGGGGAAAGTGCCGGTTCATACGGGCGGGTGGAGCCGGACGCGTACGGGCCCGAACGTGGGAGCGTGGGAGTACCGGCCCCGGTACGAACCGCACACCGGCCTGAGTGACGGATCCACCCCGAGGCACGCAGAGCAGGCACGTACAGCAGGCACGTAGAGCAGGAGAGAGGGACACCGATGCGGGACGCGTACCACGAGGAACTTGACTCTATCGGCGAGGGCCTGGTCGAGATGGCCCGCCTGGTCGGGTCGGCGATCGGGCGCGCCACGACGGCCATGCTCGACGCCGACCTGAAGCTCGCGGAGAGCGTGATCGCCGCGGACCAGAAGGTCGACGACCTCCAGCACGACCTGGAGGCGCGGGCGATAGCGCTGCTCGCCCGGCAGCAGCCGGTGGCGACGGACCTGCGGATCGTGGTCACCTCGCTGCGGATGAGCGCCGACCTGGAGCGCTCGGGCGACCTGGCCCAGCACGTCGCGAAGCTGGCCCGGCTGCGCTTCCCGGACCGCGCGGTGCCGAACGACCTGCACGCCACGATCCTGCAGATGGGGCAGTTGGCGCAGCGCCTGATGGCGAAGGCGGCGGAGGTCATCATCACCAAGGACGTCGACCTGGCGCTCCAGCTCGAGCAGGACGACGACGAGATGGACACGCTGCACCGGACGCTGTTCAAGCACCTGATGGACGACCGCTGGAAGCACGGCATCGAGACGGCCGTGGACGTGACGCTGCTGGGGCGCTACTACGAGCGGTTCGCGGACCACGCGGTGTCGGTGGCCAAGCGCGTGGTCTACCTGGTGACGGGTGAGCACGCGGACGAGCTCCAGCCGGCGGAGGCGCCGGTCGAGGGCGCGTAGGGCGGCGCGCGGGGGGCGCGGAGGGGAGGCGCGCCGGGAGGGGCGCGCGGGGGTGGCCGGTCGGTGGCTCGCACACCAGTGCGCCGTTGATGCGCCCTGGGGGCGGGGCATGCAATGGAGGGAGGCGAGGTACGCCTCTCAGGGAGGGACCCCATGGCCGATTCCGCTCCGATCACCGTTCCCCAGCAGGAGACCGTGCTCCCGCGCGACGCGGAGTTCCTGCCCGTCCTCGGCGCCTGCGGGTGCGGCTCCGGCTGCGGCTGCGGCTGCCAGTCCGGCGGACCGTGCCAGTGCGGCGGCTGCTCCGGCTGACCCCTGGACGCGCGTCGGCGCGGGCCCCGCTCACCCCGTCAACACGATGGTCGACCAGCTCTCGGCGTTCGGCTCCGAGGTGACCCGGGTGGCGCGGGAGGTCGGCGTCGAGGGTCTGCTCGGTGGTCAG